>JBGPHB010000651.1:0-3974 GCA_041484155.1 Bryobacteraceae bacterium | reverse complement strand
GTAGGGATAGCGTGTGTCACCTTGCTTCGGCCGGGTAATGTGCATGAGCCGGAACTGGACCGGGTCCAGACTGGCCGCTTCCGCCAATTCATCGATCAGAATTTCCCAGGACCATTTGGTTTCCTGCTGATAGTAGCTACGCGACGGGCCCGGGCGGGGCGCGTTGGTCCGATAAGCGGACCAAAGCGTCCTCCAGTGGGGGACCTGCGACGTGTACAGTTCGAACTGGTTCGCGGCGTTTCCCGGGGCCGAAGCGTGACCACCGGACTCCACATCGCCGACGCTCACGAACACTTCGTGTTCGAGCGCGGTGATCCGTCCGTCTTTCTTCATTCCCACTTTGAATTTCGCGTGGGTTTCCGGTTTGATCCGGAGTTGCGCGAGTTCCTGGTCCTTGGGCAACATGACCTTCACGGGCCTGCCGGTGACCTTCGCCAGATGCGCGATCAGCGGATAGAAACGTTCCGCGGCCTGCCTGGCAGATCCGAACGTGCAGCCGTTGTACTTGTTGATGAACCGGATTCGAGACGGCTCGATGCCGAGGGACGCCGCCAAGGCCGTCCTGGCAGGATAAATTCCCTGCCCCATTCCCCAGAACGTCAGCTTGTCTCCTTCCCACTTGGCAACGCAACCGCTGGGCTGGATCGGCACTGAAACGCCGCCCGCAAACTGATACGTAAATTCCTTGACAATGTCCGCTTCGGCGAATCCGGTTTCAAGATCGCCTTGTTCCCGCGCCCAAGTCGCGTTGGGGAACTTGGCGGGAGCGCCGGGATGCCGCAACAAGTTACCTTTACCGCCGCGAAGATCGGGCGCGCCGGGAGCCATGGCGTCCTTAAGGGTCGAGGCGAAGGGATGCACGTCGTATTCAACGGCGATGGCGGCCACTGCGTCTTCGGCTAAGTCTTCCGTCTCCGCCACAACGATGGCCACCACTTCTCCCTGAAGACTCAATTCGGTGGGGAGCGGCTCGGGCAACACATCGGCTCCGGGCGGACGGGGGCCGACCGGAGGAGCGTTTCTATACGTCAGGATCTTCGCGACGCCGGGCATCTTCTCGGCTGCAGATGTATCCAGACTTTTGATCGTGGCGTGCGGATGCGGAGACGTGAGGAACTTCGCGTAAAGCAGATCGCGGAACCAGACTCGCGACGCGTATTGCGCTTTGCCGGTAAACCTGGGGATCGAGACTTCCGGCAAGGCCGGGATCGACTGACCGATCACATTGAGGTTCTCGGGAGGGTAGCCCTGCCACTTCTTCGTCACCTTTCCAGCTTCGTGGACCTCGTCGCCGGCCTGGTGTCCTCCGAAAGTTGAATAGTCCCGGACCATCGGCATCTTGATGTGCTGAATCGAGTCGGGCGCGGTTTCGATCTTGGCCTTCGCGTCTCGCAAGACCGCTGCGGAATCGATCACCGTGCGTATGATGTTGGGGTAGGCCGAGCACCGGCAAATGTGTCCCGCCAGCGCGGCTTTCACCTGATCCTCGGATGGATCTACGTTCTTGTCGAGAAGAGCTTTCGCGGTGACCACCCATCCCGCGGTACAGAAGCCGCAATCCGCGGCCACGCGCGCGTGACCGATACGCTGCAAGGGATGCAGGTTTTTCTCGTCGCCGACTCCTTCGATGGTGAGGATCTTCTTCCCGGCGGCTTCGGTCGCCAACGTGTGGCAGGAATAGACTGGCATCCCGTCGACCAGCACACTGCACGCGCCGCAACTGGCGCGATTGCAGCTCCGATTAGTACCGGTCATACCCAGCTTCATCGCGATGACTTCCCAGAGTGTGGTTCGCGCTTCGTATTCCGCGACGTGAAGCTTTCCATTGACGATGAATGCCGCTTTCTCGTGGGTCATCGGCGCGGGAAGAGCCAGCGGGGCCGCGGTTGCACGGAAGACCGCATCGCCTCCGACGGCCGTAAGGACGATGCCCGTTCCAGCGGCCTTGACGAAATTCCTGCGCGAATAATTCATTTCGAGCCTCCTTCACGGGGGAACACATTGGGCCGATATTGTTTATGGCAGGTGGTGCAGGACGCGTCCAGCGGGTCCGCGAGTGCGGCGAGCGCGTTCACGTCTTTCGCCTGGGCAGCTTTGTAGGCGGCGGTTCCGACGTCCGCCAGCATTTTCGCGTTCTTGATCCAGTCGCCCTCGTCTCGGGCGCGGCCTTGGGTCATTAGTAGGTTTCCGGTTTCGGCCAGCGTCAGTGCGCTGCGGCGGACGGCAGACCAGTCTTTCTCGTCCTTGGGGGCGCCGCGATAGATAAAGAGCAAGATATCGTTGGAAGCGGGGTGGATCAGGTCCACCATGAGTTGCTTCATGGTCGCCACTGGCGGCTGGGCGAGGGCGAGTGTCCCGGTGAGGATGAACACGGCGATCGGTACTCGCTCCATTCCCGGTTCATTATATCGCCTTGTCGGGAAGGGGTTGGCGGACGCAGGAAGAAAGCTGCATTTCGCGCAAAGCGCACAGGACGCGGCGGCGTCTTCTGTTGCATTGGTGAAAAGGCTGCCGCCGCGTCCGTTGTGCGCGATTTTCACGGAGAGACGCCAAGGACGCAAAGAAGAATTGGGTTCTTCGGACTCCAAGCCTTGGTAATGTAATTCGTGATGAAGGTTGCTGCGTATCAATGTCCTCTTCTTCCCTGGGGCTCCATGGATGCGATTGAGCTCATTCGTAAGCGAATCAAGCAGTGTGAATCCGAGGGAGTCGCAATTCTGTGCTGCCCGGAAGCCATACTTGGCGGCTTGGCGGACTACGCGGCACAGCCGGCCGATTTCGCAATTGATGTGGAAGGAGGTCAGCTAGCCACGGTGCTTGCGCCGCTCGCCAGCAGGACGGTGACCACGATCGTCGAGTTCACGGAGATTGCGAATGGCAATCGACTCTACAACTCCGCGGCAGTGTTTCAGGACCGAGCTGTGGCCGGACTGTATCGAAAACTCTATCCGGCCATTCATAAGTCGGTCTATGAAGCTGGCGATCGGATTCCGGTCTTCACGGTCAGCGGCCTGACATTCGGGATACTCATCTGCAACGATTCCAATTTCTTCGAGCCGGCGAGAATTATGGCGGCGAAGGCGGCAACCGCGCTGTTCGCACCTACCAACAACGGTATTCCCAGGAGCCGGGCTCAAGCAGATCTCGTCCTCCAAGCGAGGAACGTGGATATTGCCCTGGCCACAGACAACGGCGTATCGGTCATTCGCGCTGACGTATCCGGTAGTACTAACGATCTCATTTCCTTTGGTTCTTCCGCCATCATCCAGGCGAGTGGGATGGTGCTTCAGTCGGCTCCACTACTTGCTGAAACACTTCTTGTCGCGAACATTGATACCGAGCCGTGAAAGAATTGGGACACTGACTGTGGCGAGTTAGCGGACGCTTGCCCGCAGTGTCCCCAATTCTTTCCGGAACAGCAGCAGATCCAGACTGAAGGTCACTCGCATCGCGGCGGCCGGCCGCGCTCGCATCGGCCGATAAACTGAAAGCAGGACGTCATGAACGGCGGCAGCGTCGAGGTCGGCGGCGGTGGCGACGCGGCGGCGATCGACGAGGGTGAAGTGGTGCGCGAAGGTCTCGACGGTTCGGGCCACTCGATCGCGGCCGGCACCGCGGATCTCGGCCAGATCGTCAGCGGCGGGAAGGGCGACCAAGAGACTTCCATCGTCGCGCAGGACACGGCGGAATTCGACGGCATTCATCCGCGCGGTGATCGACAGGACGATCGAGAACGAGCGGTCGGCGTACGGCAGGAAGCGATCGGCATTGGCCACGATCCACTCGCATGCCCCGTCTGAAGGAGGGTAGCGCCGCGCCGCGGCATCCACGGCGGGAATCGAGATGTCGACGCCATGCGCATCGCAGCCAGTCTGGCGAGCGAGGCTGCCGAGATAGAATCCGTCACCGCAGCCGGCATCTAGCACGACGTCATTCGGCGACGCGCTTATCGTCTCCGCGATGGCGTGCAGCAG
>JBGPHB010000650.1:0-3976 GCA_041484155.1 Bryobacteraceae bacterium | reverse complement strand
CGGACTGCGTGGGATGCCGATTACCGCCACACGAGCGAATCTCGACCGGATGATCAGTGAGTTTCAGCGCTCCGGCGCACGCGTCGTGCTGGCCGGCATGACGTTGCCGCCCAACTACGGAGCAAGCTACATCCATTCATTCGAAAACATCTACAAGGATCTGGCGGCGAAGTACAAGCTCACGCTCATCCCCTTCCTGCTCGCCGACATCGTAACGAAGGATATGCGATATATCCAGCCCGACGGCATCCACCCGACCGCCGAGGGAGCCCAGATCGTAGCCAGCACAGTGCTGCGCGCAATCAAGCCCCTGCTCCGGTAGTTACGTGGCGCACGCACTCGTGCGTGCCACGTCCCCACTCGTGGGGACGCTTGGCGGGTTTAGTCTCTGACGCCATACCTCATGCGCACTGCCCCACCGATACTCTTCCGCCTGAGAAACCAAGCCCGCCTTTACCGGGTTGTTCTCGATGTATGCTGCAATCCGCTGCCGCTCCTTGTCGTCCCTTACCCAGTGATCGTAAGACTCTCGTCTCCAAAATGGCTCGCCAGTTCGACCCAGGACCCGGTTCGCTTCGTGAGCAGTATAGCCCTTGAGCGATTTCAACAGCCGGCTCGGCGGGATCAACGGAAGCAGGAGAACGTGGACGTGGTTGGCCATGATCACAAACTCCCCTAGCTGGTAATGGCCAAGTTCAACTCCTTTGAACAAAGAATCGACGACCAGCTTGGCAATGGCTTCCTGGCGGAGGTACACCGGACCCGATTCCGCCCGATCAAGGTAGCGATCCAGCCAGACAAAAGCCTGCCCCGCGGAAACGTGATGCGGTGGCGGGTATTTACCGGCGGGAAGACTTCCGTGGAGGTGCCAGGTCAGGAACAGCCATCGGTCCCGCGGGTAGACGTGAGGGAGGCGGCGATGGGAGTCCATATTCGAAAGGTGGCTTGAGGGGATAAGCAATCTCAAGCGCGTTCACACGAGTGTGAACGTGGCTCGCACGAGTGCGCGCGCCACGCTCGCACGAGTGCGCGCGCCACGGGGCAATCTAGTGCCTTCAGGAGTACCGCTTGGCAGAGGCTGATTGGGCTAACATGGGATTCTTCTCCATGAGCTCGTTCACCTCCGATAAACTGGCCGCCGTACAGGCGCGCGATTTGCGCACTTATCGCCACTTCGATCTGTTGCTCAGCATTTTTATCGTGGTGCTGCTGATCTCGAACCTGGTGGGACAAAAACTCTGCAAGATCGGGCCGTTCGTGCTCAGCGGGGCGCAATTGCTGTTTCCGATCACCTACATCTTCGGCGACGTGTTCACGGAAGTCTACGGCTATGCAGCGTCGCGCCGCGCGATTTGGCTGGGCTTTCTGGCAAACGGGCTGCTCGCAGTAATGGGGCTGATCACGGTTTGGTTGCCGCCGGCGCCGGGCTGGCCGAATCAGGCGGCGTTCGCCACGGTTTTTTACACCATCCCGCGGCTCATCGTGGCGAGCTTGATCGCCTACTGGTGCGGCGAGTTTGCGAATTCGTTCACACTGGCCAAGATGAAGTTGTGGAGCGGCGGCAAGATGCTGTGGATGCGAACCGTGGGTTCCACCGTGGCGGGTCAAGCGGTGGACACGATTCTTCTAGTCGCGATCGGCTTCGGGGGGACCGCCCCCTTGTCTACACTCGTGACGACGGCGGCTTCGGCGTACGTCTTTAAAGTTCTCTACGAGGCGGCGGCGACGCCCGCGACTTACGCGGTGGTGGCTTTTCTGAAACGTTCCGAAGGGCTGGATGCATTCGACTACAAGAGCAACTTCAACCCTTTTCGTTTGGGAACGCAGTAGCTTACTTCACCGCCATGGTCGACGGCGGGCTGGTCTGCCCGGCAATGCTCAAGATCACGGGTACCAGATTCCCCGGCGCTACGCCGCCCGGCATAACCGCGTTGATTTGATACAGCCCGACTGATCCGGGCGTGAGGCCCGAGAAGAGCACCTTCGCGGTCTTTCCACCGATGGTCACGGTGGGAGTCTCGACGGTGTTCGCCAGAGGCGAGACCGACGCTCCCGTGCCGTCGGGAACCGCCCGGTCCACGACCCCCAGCCCGGTGCAGAAAATCGCGAGCAGGTCGCCCGCGGTCACGGGCTTGTTCGGGTCGGCGACAGCGTAAGTTGCGGCATTCACGATCGCGCCCTGACTGGGCGGATCGCCGGGCGCGGGATATCCGAAGGTCGCCGGTTCGGCGGGGCCTACGTCCACCGAAAACGGAACCGAAAGCGTAGTGCCGCGCTGCACCAGGATTTGGTGGCTGGTGTTCGCATTGATCCCGGCCGGTACTACCGCGTTGATCAGCCCGTCCGCGGCGTAGTACAGCGGCAGTTCCCGGCCCGCCATCACCACCGTGGCGTCCGCGAGCGTGCTGCTCAGCGGGATCGCGCCGGCCGAAACGGTGCCATTAGCAAGATGCTCCCCGAACAGCGAAATGATCGAGCCTGGCGCCAATGGCGTGTTGGCGGCGAAGCTGGCCGCGCTGACCGCCGCGTTCAGCACCGGAGCCGGCGCCGAATCCACCAGCCCGCCCGTCACTTCGCGCGTGCCGGTCAGGTTACGGGCCGGATCGTTCGCCGTCACGGTCATCGTGACCGGCCCGGAGCTGTTTCCCGACACCCATGTTGCCTGCCACTGGCCGGCCTGCACCGAATGCAAGCGGAGCGGCGGATCGCCATTCGAGAACGAAGCGATCACGCTCCCCGTATCCAGCGAGGCGCCACAATCGTCGCGCACTTCCGCCTCCACCGCGACCGGCCAGGCGGCCGGCACGTCGAAGGATTGCCCCACTGTGGTGACCACTGGAACAAGTTGTGACGGAGTGCAGCCGGTGGTCACGTTGGCCACCGCAGAAGAGCGCACCGACGCCTTGTCAACAGGGGCTGGCTTGACAATGGTGCGCATACCCACGCGGCGAACCTCGCCGTCGGAGAATTGCAGCGTGAGCTCGGCCTCGTACACTCCGGCCGCAAGGCCGCTGGTCTGCGGCTGCACCACCAGGCGTGTGGGCTGCTTCAACGCGAGCGTGGAGTTCTGCGGAATGAAACTGAAACGGTCGTCTGGATCGGAAGCCGTGACGCTGGAGACGTACGTCTGCGGCGTGCCGGAGACGTTGTACACGAACAGATTCCTGGAACCCGGCGGCGGCGCGCCCTGGGCTGCCGTGATAACGATCTCACTCGGCTCGATCACCGGACCCGGATCCTGATCGGCGGGAAGCACGCGCAGTACGACGGTCAAGACCTGCGGTGTATTCGCCGTGCCGGCGGACTCCACGCGCACCAGTCCGTAGTAAAAACCGGGAGCCAGGCCAGCCTGATTCGCCGTCACGATAATGACGGGAGACGGAGCATCGCTCGTAGCGGCGCCCGCACCCGGCGTCGCGGAAAGCCATTTCTGGCCACCTGAAGACGTCTGGGTCGAGACCGTGAAATTCATGGTTCCGCGGCCGATGTTGCTTACCACGAACTTCCTCGGCGGGACTACTCCGCCGCCACTCACCGCGGTAAACGACAGCGCGGCGTGCGACAACTGAATCGCCTGATCGAGTGTGCTCACGGTCAACGACGCGAGGACCGTGGCGCTTTCGCCCGTCGTCGAACTGGTGACGGTGACGGCGCCGGTGTACGTTCCCGCCGGCAATCCCATGGGATTGGCGGTGACCAGCATATCCACCGGCGTCTGGGGCGTGACCGAACCGTTGGCGGGACTTGCACTCAACCAGTTGCCGCCGGTTGTGGTCCGCGCGCGGGTGGCGATCGCGAGCGCACCCGTTCCCGCGTTGGACACGCGCACCAGTTGGGTTTTGGTGGTGGTCGGACTGCTCGGGAACGTGAATGACACGCCGGTCTTGTCGAGCGCCAGCTTGGGATTGTCGCCCGGCGCCACTTGCAGTGTCACGGTGACCGTTGTATTCACCGGAGCGGCCAGCCGCGACGCAAT
>JBGPHB010000649.1:0-3978 GCA_041484155.1 Bryobacteraceae bacterium | reverse complement strand
GTCAAGCTGATCCACGGCTCGCTGATCTACCGCGACAAACGGCTCGAAGGATTCGATGCCGCCGCCGTGGTGGAGGTGATCGAGCACCTCGACGCACCGCGCCTCGCGGCGCTGGAGCGCGTCCTCTTGGAGTTCGCGAAGCCGAAAACCAAAGGGTTGCCGCTTTCGAGCGATTGGATGTAGACGATCTCCCAGCCGCCGAGGAGTTTGTCCAAGATGCCGCCACCACTCAGAAAGCGCCTGCCCTTACCTACTGGCAGGGCCCACGTGACCGCGCCTACCCACATGTGACTGCGGTTAAAGCCGGCAGGCCCCTTCTCCAGGCCCCGATTCTGAATCGGCGCCACGCCGCTGCCGAAGTTGTCGTCGTCCTGGCTGTCAATCGCTTTGGAGAAAGTGTAGAAGGTGGTGAAGGTCATTCCGGCGGAATAGCGCTTCTCCAGTTTCACCGATCCGGAGTGGAACGTGGAATGACCCGTGTTCGAGCGGAAAAGGATGTCGCCGAACTGGGGATAGGGCCGGTAGTTCTGCGGCCTCGCGAACGCGGCCGCCCGCAAGGCCGGATTATCCGCGCCGAAGTCAATGGGGAACGTGTTGGCCTGCCAGCGCTCGATCAGTCCCACCCCGGCCGATCCCTGGTACATCATTTCCAGGAGATAGGTGGGCGTTAATTGATGCTGGATGCTGAGGTTCCAGTTGAGTGAATAAGGGTTGCGGAGGTTGGGGTCCCACCACGCGACTGTGCGTGAGCCGAAATTGGCGCCTACGTACGGAGATGTGCCGTCCGGCCTGGTAGAGAAAGCGGCGGCTTTGGGGATTTGGCTGATTTGGTAGATTGGCCGGGGATCGCCTGGGGCTTGCTGGTCGTTGACCACGGCCGAGTATTCATCGAACTGGTCTCGCAACGAGGAAAACTTGACGTCCACGGTGTAGAGCGCCAAACCACCCCGGAAGACCGTCTTCTTCAGCGGATGCCACGCCACGCCAAAACGGGGCTGAAAATTGTTCTTATCGGTCTGGTTCAACGTTGAGGTCGGGTGCACGATAGCGCCTCGCAGCCCGCTGACGCTGTCGATGGCGTTAGGGTCGAAGTTGCTGGTCTGGTTCCACCTGGTCTTGTAGCCGCTCTCGATGCTATAGCGAATGCCAAGGTTCAACGCCAGATTGGGCGTGACCTTCCAGTCGTCCTGGAAATGTGGATCGAGGAGCGGAAGCCAGGTAGCCTGCTGCCGGGTGTACTGTGCCTGGCTCACCGCGCCGAGAAGGAAGCCCGCGGTCAGCGCGCTGTTCAACCTGTTATCCAGCACTTCGTAACCCATCTTGAATGCATGGGATCCGGACAGCTTCGACAGGTCGTCACGGAAGGATAGCGTCTCATAGATCCTTCGCTGTGGCCCGCTGACTGTAAGGCCGTATACGTTGAAGGCAGGCATTAATTCCGGCGATATGTTCGGGATTCCCAGAGTCTGGCCCCAGTTCTTCCCGTACGAATCGATATACGTGTCAGTGCGCTGACGGAGCCAGCCGGCGCGAGCGTCGTTGACGAGCGATCTGTTAATGATCCATGTCTGGCCGATTGAAAGGTTCTGATAGGTGTTCGGCGAGTAACTGCTATTACCAGCGAAATCCGAGAATGAGAGCACTCGCCGACAGACTGTGGCGTCCTGGCGAGCCGCAGTCATAGCAGTGAGGTTCGCCAACGGCTCGGCTGCACTCGTTGTGATTTGCAAGTAATTCAAATCAAAGTACATGCCGTCCGCCTGTTCATATCGCGTGAGCTTATGAAGCGCTACCGCTTTGCCAAGGCGCGTCCGCTCGCGTTCCCCGTTTGATAAGAGGCAATCCTCAAGATTCAGAGCAGCTCAATGCTTCGGCCGCATTGGACATGCGGAAAATCGAGGACTAAAGTGGCTATGAGCTGTTAGATGATCCGAATCTGCAGTGATCGCTTGACGGTGGCAGTGAAAAATGGGGCCATGGCAGGGAGAAAGGGCCAGCGATGTGGTTACGCAATGGCCAACCGTCGACACGCGGTGCCAGATGGTGAACTGGCGCCGTTTTCAGGTGGAATGGTTTTCCGAGGCTTTGGCCTTCTCGGCGCGATAGGATTTGCCTTTGACCTTCAGGATGATCGCTCCTTCGACCAGACGACCGAGGAAGGCCATCGCCAAAGGACCGTCGGAGAGATATTCTCCCCATTTATCGAAGTCCACGTTGGTAACCACCGCCGTGGAGTGCTTCTGATTGCGCGAGGCGATGAACTTGTAAAGCAAGTGCGCCGCTTCCGGGCATTAAGGCGCGCTCGATTTTGTCAAACCCGAATTCGTCGACAATTAACCAGTCTGGGTTGGCGTAGTAGCACAGGCGCGCCGGAAGGCTCTTATCGGCGAGTGAGGCGGTGAGATCAGTGAGTAACTGAGCCGAGGTTCGATGAGTGGCGAAAGCGAGAAAGCGGGTGTTAGATGGGCTGGTCGCTGTCGTAACTGGTTACCGCCACTTTCATGTTGTCGTAGAGACAAGTCGCCGCTAATGGCGAGGATTCTGTTATGCGGAGGAAGGTCCTGGGGAGCAACGAAAACGGCACTAGCAACACGATTTGCTCGCCATAATTTGGACCCTTGCAACTCTGGAAGGTCACCTGGAGGTGCACATGTCAAATCAGCATTTCAGCCACGAAACGTGGCTTTCAAAGTTGAAAGCACGAAGAACACGATTACGTGCTCCTCAGCGTACTCTATGACACCGGCGCCCGTATCCAAGAGTTGCTTGATCTGAGGCCGAGCGACTTTCATCTCGAGACGCCGCCATTTGTCCGTGTTCGCGGTAAAGGACGTCGGGAACGCCTATGCCCACTGCTGCCGCAATCGGCTCGGCTCGTCCACACGTTCCTGTGCGCCGAAGGGCGTCCACTCGTCGAACAACAGCCATTTCTGCAGAACGGGCGCGGAGGCCGATTGGGCCGACACGGCGCTCGATATATTCTGCTGAAATACTTGCGCCGGGCCACACGCTCAACGCCCACTCTGGCGCGTGTGGGAATCAGTCCCCATACCCTACTGCCATACCAAGGCGATGCATCTGCTCCAGTCTGGCGTTCCCCTCGTCATGGTCAAAGATTTCCTTGGACATGTCGACATGAAGTCCACCGAGGTCTACGTCCAGGCTGATCTCGACATGAAACGCAAGGCCCTCGACTCGGCAAACGGCCCTCATCCGGAGCAGGCGCCACAGCCCCGGCTATCATCGAGCCTCATCGAGTGGCTTGAGCCTCTGTAAGCGACTTCAAGCGAATTATGTAGCGCACAAGACCAGATCGCGGCGGAGCCTACCGGCCAAAAGGCTCCAGTCTCCGCCACCTCTCACCCTGACGCGGGACTCACCATAATCTTCGCCAGGAAAAGTTTCCAGGCGCAGGAACGGCTCGCGGATCTGGGGGCGCAAGCGGGCCACGGCGCGCCGCAGTTGGACGACGCTGCCGGTGTAACCACGATCGCGAACCATGTGGTAAATGCGGGTCGCGCGCAGCCGCGGATGTTGATCCAAGGTCTGCCGGATGAACGCCAGATACGGGTCGGCCATCGAGGTCCGCAGGGGCTGCGCGTTGAAACGCTGCGCCTCAATGGCGTTGCGCACGGCGTCCGGATGCACGCCCAGTTCACTGGCGATGGTGCCGATCTTCCAATGCTCGGCGTAAAAGTAGCGGCGAATCTGCGCACGGACTTCGGGACTGATCATGGATTGAGCTCACCTTCGTCGTGGAATGGGTGGGAACGGATCCATGAAGCGGCCCATCCGCCCACAGACTCGGCAACACATCCAAACGCCCGGCCGGGTTTCCGGCCAACGGGGAGTAAATCGCCGCAGGATCTGTCTGGAGCTTCGATTGGGGTTGCTTCCACCGGCCCACATACGGATAATGCCGGGTCAGCGATCGAAAGGGAACCCTGATCCGTCACGCGCGCGTGCGCCCGGCGCCGG
>JBGPHB010000648.1:0-3979 GCA_041484155.1 Bryobacteraceae bacterium | reverse complement strand
GTCCACGTGCGGGCGTGGGCCCCGCGTAGCGGTTCGCGGCACAACCGCGTCACGCTGCGGTTCAAGAGACCAAGGCGTGTGCGACGCGCGTCGCTAGTTGGTCGAAGCTCAGGATCTCGTACAACGTCGGGTCCGACATAATGCGATTCACCAGCGCGAAATGCATCGCGTGGCCGGCCTTTTCCGCGATCACGTGTCCCAGCAGAGGCTTGCCGATCAGCGCCAGATCGCCAATCAGGTCCAGTGCCTTATGGCGGCAGCATTCGTTCTCAAAACGCATTCCGCCCTCATTCAAGATCCCCCGGCGATTGAAGCATACCGCGTTATCCAGTGACGCGCCGCGAATCAGACCCATGTTGCGCATCTGGCCGAGCTCGTACTCGAATCCGAACGTTCGCGCGGGCGCCAGTTCGGCGGCGTAACGCTCCGGCGTGACCTCGATCTCGAGCACCTGGCGGCCCACCAGCGGGTGGTCGTAGAACACGTCGCAGGTGAGCAGGAACCGGTCCGAGGGCAGAATCGTGATCCGCTTTCCCCCGCCCTCCACCGATACCGGCCGCCTGATCCGCAGGTAACGCCTCCGCTTGCGGTAGGTCTTGATCCCGGCCGCCCGAATCAGATCCACGAAGGGTTGACCGCTGCCGTCCAGGATCGGCACCTCCAGGTTGTCGATCTCGACGAACGCGTTATCGACGCTCATGCTGTAGAACACGCTCAGCAAATGCTCGGTCGTGGAAATCAGGACGCCCTGGCGCATCAGGCTGGTCGCGTAGCTCACTTTTTGGACGTAGCGCCAGCTCGCGGGAATGGTGAAACCGTCGAGGTCGGTGCGGATAAAAACGATACCAGTCGAAGGAGGTGCGGGGAGGATACGGATATTGACTGGCACACCACTATGCAGGCCTACACCGGATGCCTCCACCGGCCGTTGGACGCTGGTTTCGAAGCGCAAGAACGATTATAACAGTCCGGTTGTGTCAAGGCTAGGTTTTTGATAAAAAGGGACTTGCGACCGCCCGGGTGTGGTAATTGAGACACAGTACGGCCTATGACTGTGGCAATTTAGCGATTGTCACGCGCATTTCTCACGTACTATGGATGAGTGCCCCGCGTCTTCCTGATCGATTCGTTCGGGTTTATCTTCCGGGCCTATCATGCGCGGGCTCGCTCCGGAGCGCCCCCGATGCGGACGGCGAGCGGCATTCCGACCGAGGCCGTGTACATCTTTCACAACATGGTGCGGCGGCTCAAGTCGGTGCATTCGCCCGAATATCTGGCTGCCATCTTCGAGAGCTCGGGACCGACCTTTCGGGATGAGGTTTTCGAGGCGTACAAGGCCAATCGGACTGAAACGCCGCCGGAGTTGTTGGAGCAGATCCCGTGGATCCGCCGGACACTGGAGGCATTGCGGATTCCGGTTCTCGAATACACCGGTTTTGAGGCCGACGACGTGATCGGCACTCTGGCGCGGAGGGGCGTGGAACAAGGCGCCGAGGTGGTGATCGTATCCAGCGACAAGGACATGTTGCAGCTCGTGAACGACCACGTCCAGATGCTGAACCCGATGAAAGACGACATGTGGTTCGACGCCGAAGCCACTGAGAAGTTCATGGGCGTGCGTCCGGAACAGGTGGCGGACCTGCTGGCGCTCAAAGGGGACACCGTCGACAACATTCCCGGTGCACCGGGCATCGGGGAGAAAGGGGCAAAAGACCTCATTGTGCGGTTCGGATCGGTGGAGGGCGCGCTCGAGCATGCCGCCGAGGTTGAGCGCCGGACCTATCGAGAAAGCCTGCAGAACCATCGCGAACAAATCCTGCTGAGCAAAACGCTGGCGACCATCCATTGTGACGTGCCCATTCCCTTTGCTCTAGATTCGCTCATCGTGAATCCACCAGATAACGATTCACTACGTGAGATATACAAAACACTAGAGTTCTCAAGCCTCCTGAGAGAGCTATCGCCTGCTCCAACTGAGAAGCGAGTCTACCAGACGCTCGACTCGGAAGCCGCGCTCGACGCCTGGCTGGACGGGATTCCCCCGGATACACCCTTGGCGGTCGCCTCAGGGGAGATGATGACGCAGACGGTGCTCGGATTCGCGGCCGGAACGGGCGAGGCGTGCTCAGTCGCCTCAGCCAGAATTCCCGAGCGAGCCACTATCAGCCATGACATTAAAGCCTTGATTCGTCAATTCGGTGACCACCCACAGCTAAAGCATGACGTGATGCTTTATGGATTCCTGCTGTCGGCCGATCCGTCGAAGTGCGATCTGGCGTCGCTGGCGGAACGACATCTCGATCGGCAGCTGGATGCTGACCCGGCAAGTCATGCTCAGGCTATCTTGGCGCTGCATGAAAAACTCTGTCCGGAGGTCGAATCGCTTGGGTTGACCGAGCTCTACACAACCATCGAGTTGCCGTTGGTGAGCGTGCTGGCGCGGATGGAGCAAACCGGCGTGCGGGTCGATCCGGAGCAACTCGGCGTGCTGAGCGGACGGATGGAACAGGAGATCTCGCGGCTCTCTGGAGAGATCTTCGAACTGGCTGGCAAGACTTTTAATATCAATTCGCCACAGCAGCTAAGTAAAGTGTTGTTTGAGGAGTTGAACCTGCCTACTGCGGTGAAGTATGGCAAAGGGAAGGTCATGTCTACCGCGGCTGACGTGCTGGAGACTCTGGCGGAGGAGCACGCGATCGCTCGCAAGGTGCTGGAGTACCGGCAACTGGCCAAGCTCAAAGGCACCTATGTGGATGCCCTGCCCGCCCTGATCGATCCGGTAAGCGGCCGTTTGCACACCACCTTCAACCAGACCGGCTCGGCCACCGGACGTCTATCGTCTTCGAATCCCAACCTTCAAAACGTTCCGATCCGGACGGAACTCGGCCGGGAGATTCGCGCCGCGTTCGTGCCGCGTCCGGGCTGGAAACTGGTGGTCGCGGACTACTCGCAGATCGAATTACGGCTGCTGGCGCACATGTCGCACGACGCCGTGCTGACGCAAGCGTTCCGTAATGGCGAGGATATTCATACGCGCACGGCCGCGGAAGTGTTCGGGGTCCCTCCATTGATGGTCACGCCGGAGCACCGTCGCAATGCCAAAGCGGTGAACTTCGGCATCGTGTACGGGCAAACCCCGTTTGGGCTCGCGGGCACGCTGGGCATCGATCGGCGCGAGGCCGAACTCTACATCCGTTCCTATTTTGAGCGTTACTCCGGGGTCCGCCGGTTCCTGGATCAAACCATTGCCGAAGTTCGCAGAACGGGCGTGGCGGTGAATCTCTTCGGGCGTCGCAGGCCCATTCCTGACATGCAGAGCCGCAACCCCAACGCCCGCAACTTCGCCGAGCGGACGGCCGTCAACACGCCCCTCCAGGGCACGGCAGCGGATCTGATCAAACTGGCAATGATCCGTATCGACGAAAAACTACGCAGCATGCAGACGCAGATGGTGCTGCAGGTCCACGACGAACTGGTATTCGAGGCTCCTCCGGAAGAGGTGGATGCGGTGCGCGCCATGGTGAAATCGGAAATGGAATCGGTGCGGAAGTTGGAGGTGCCGCTGTTGGTTGACGTCGGCGTGGGGGATAACTGGCGCGATGCGAAATAGGCGTTGGCAGGCGAAACCGCCTGCCCCACTGGCACTGGCTCACTGGCTCAAGAGACTTCGACTGCTTGCTGTGAATCGATTCGGATGATCAAGTCGGATACGGTTTCGCCCCGGACTGGCTCGACTACGGTGACGGCTACGTTCGCCTTGGCTTTCCACGTTGTGCCGTCGACGACCGCGGAATAGGAGCCGGAGAGCCACTGGGCGATGTTATGGGCGCGCGCGGAGGCCTCCTCCGTTCCGCGATCGAAGATAACCGCGAATTGACCGTGTCCCCACTCATACACCGTATCGCGAGGGCGGACCAGGGTCACCAGACGCTCTCCGATCTGCTTGACAATCTGGTCCGCGCCGGGACGTCCCAACTGT
>JBGPHB010000647.1:0-3980 GCA_041484155.1 Bryobacteraceae bacterium | reverse complement strand
TTTGCGTGCCACGTCCGCACTCTTGCGGACGCTTGGCCGTGCGTTCACAAAAGTGTGAACGTGGCACGCAAAAGTGCGTGCGCCACGCCGTCTTTGGGAAGGTTATTTCTAGCGAGGCTCCGCCTCAGACCGACAAGCATGCGCGTAAGTGTGGGGCGAGCTTTAGCTTGCGAGCCGGCCTTCTGGCCGGCTTGTCTTTGCCCAACCACCAAAGAAAGCCGGCAGGATGCCCGCCCCACCAGCCGCCAAACTTGACTTATTTGCATCGACTTTTCAGCCTCAAGCATTCTAGACACGCCCGCCTACAGCCGCACGATCTTCTCCGACGGGTTGCCCTTGAGCGCGTTGCGGGTGTCTACCACCAGCTTTGCGCACTCCACCACGCGCGGGTAGTCGAACCCCTTGTGATCGGTGACGATTACGACGCAGTCGGCTTCCGCGACTCCTCTCTCAGGGTCAAGGGCCCGCATGTCGATTCCGTCTGCATGTACCTTGGGCACGAACGGGTCGCTATAGCTCACCTTCGCGCCCCGGCGCGTCAGCAGATGGATGATATCCAGGGCAGGCGACTCGCGCACGTCGTCAATATCCCGCTTATACGCTACCCCCAGGATGTGCACGCGCGAGCCCTTCAGCGGCTTCGTGTGCTCATTCAGAGCGTTCTGAATCTTGTCCACCACGAAATGGGGCATCTGGCCATTGATGTAACCGGCGAGTTCAATGAAGCGCGCCTCGATTCCGGCCTGTTTCGTCTTCCATGACAGATAGAACGGATCGATGGGGATGCAGTGGCCGCCCAGGCCGGGACCAGGGTAGAACGGCATGAAGCCGAACGGCTTGGTTGCCGCCGCGTCGATCACCTCCCACACGTTGATCCCCATGCGGTCGCACATCAAGGCGATCTCGTTGGCCAGACCGATGTTGATCATCCGGAAGGTATTCTCGAGCAGCTTCACCATCTCCGCAACGCGAGTCGAGCCCACCGGCACCACGGTCTCCAGGGCCTGGCGATAGAACAACGCGCCGATTTCGGTACAGGCCGGCGTGATGCCGCCCACCACTTTGGGGATGTTCTTGGTCTGGAAGTTCGGATTCCCGGGGTCCACGCGCTCCGGTGAAAAGCACAGAAAGAAATGCTCGCCGACCTTCAGCTCCGGCCGTTCAAACATCGGCAGCATCAACTCATCCGTCGTGCCCGGGTATGTGGTGGATTCGAGAATCACCAGCATTCCGGCATGGAAGTGCTTGGCAATCTCCTGGCAGGAGCTGACGATGTAGCTCATGTCCGGGTCTTTGGTCTTGCGCAAGGGTGTCGGCACACAGATGTTGATGGTGTCGAGCTTCGCTACCGCCGCGAAATCGGTAGTGGCTCCGATCTTGCCCGCCTGGACCAGGGGCTTCAGAACTCGCGTCGGCACGTCTTGAATGTAGGATTCACCACGGTTGATTGCGTCTACTTTGGATTGATCGAGGTCGATTCCGGTCACGGAGAATCCGGCCTCCGCGAGTTCCACCGCCAGTGGCAGCCCCACGTATCCGAGTCCGACGACACCAGCATGCGCCCGGCGCGATTCGATCTTTCCGCGCAATTCTTGTAAGTGATTCAAACCATTACTCCCTATAGATAAAATTCGCCCCTGGCGACAATCTCGGCGGGTCCCACCAACAGAATATCGTCCTGTTCCCAGCGCAGCATGAGAGGGCCGGCCGGGGTTCGCACCTCCACCGGACTTTCCACCAGACCGCGGGCGAGGGCGGCCGCAGCAGCGCCCGTCGAGCCGGTTCCGGAACTCATGGTCTCACCGGCGCCGCGCTCGAAGAAGCGCACGTCGAGTGTGTGCCGATTCACTACCCGCACGAACGAAACGTTGGTTCGGTTGGGAAAGCGAGGGTGCGCCTCGATTCGGGCCCCGAGTTCACGCCAGCCGGATTCAAATTCGTCGACGAAAACGGCGCATTGGGGATTGCCTGCGTTGAGAATGGTCACGTCGTGCTTGTCCAGCATGACCCGCGACTCCTCGATTCTCGCGCATCCCATGTTCATCTCGAAAGAAAACTTCAAGCCGTCGCGCTCCAGCAGTCGCAGCTGCTTAAAGCCCGCGCCAGTGGCGATGCGCACGTGATCGCCGGCGCGGCCGGCTTCGATCAAGAACGCGGCGGCGCACCGCGTACCGTTGCCCGAGATCTCACTCACGCTGCCATCGGAGTTCCACAACTGAATGGATCCGTCGGCGTCCACCCCTCCGCTCGCGGAAACCAATAGCCAGCCATCCGCCCCGGCACCGGTGTGACGGTTGCAGAGAGCGCGTGCGGTCGCCACCATATCCACCTGCGGAATCTGGTCCCGCCAGGTGAGCAGAAAATCGTTGCGTGCGCCATGGGCTTTGGTAAAGGGAATCTTCATTTAACGCTGATAAATGGACACCGTTCGGGGTCCCTCTACGATCATCCGCTTTCGCAACTGATAGCGCCGGCCCCCGGTCCGCGCCAGGGCCTTCGAAACTTCGTCACCCGCGGCAGTCAGCGCCCATTCCTCCCGCAGGAACAGATCGGGCCGGGCTACCGCTGCCAGCCACGCTGGTCCGTTCCCTTCGTGCAGTCCTTCCCGCAGCGGAATACCCGCCTGGCGCAGAACACCCGTCAGGTCGCCGAACGGAACCATGATCCCCGAGCCTGGCCGGTAGTTCGCGATCAGGAAAGCGGCAGCTTCGCGGGTCCATGCCCGGCGCGCGATCGAATTCTTCTCTGATTCCTTCCAGGTTATCGCACCGTCGCGCGCGACAGCCCACGCGGCTGCTGGAACGGCGGCAAGCACGAGTCCGGCCGCCACCCGTAAGCGGGCGGGCGATAACGCCACCAACGCGCCGCCCGAGAAAGCCGCCAGAGGCAGAACCGCAAGAGCATAACGTGTGTTGTACAGATCCGCGACGGAAATCGGAGTGCCTGAGGAGTGGATGCTCCACACGTAGAAAGCGGGGGGCAGCGTCAGAAACCAAAGCGGCCACCAGACTCGTTTCCCGATAGCGACGAGTGCGCCGATGGCGCCGATGCCGAGCAGTGGCGAGCCCAGTACGAGCCGGGCCGCGGCCGAGTAGTACCTCAGCGCCGTCCACCAATCGTGATCGCCCGGATAAGACGTCCGCTGGATGGCCATCGCCGAATACGGGCCGTTGTAGAATTCGAGTGCGTTGCCATAGTAGAAGCGGTTGTGCGCCAGCCAAGCTAACGGCGCGATCGACGCCAGCGTCCCGAACAGTATCGCCGGCCATTTGCGCTTGGCGCTCAGCAGCAGGTAGAGCGACACAAAGGGGATCAGGAACCAGCCCTCGTACCGGGTGAGCGAGGCGGCGTTGGACGCCGCGGCCGCGGCCAAAACCGCCAGCACCGATTGCGAATCCCGAAACCACAGCGTCGCCCAGAGCAGCGCCGCGAGCGACGCCGCGAACACCGGCTCGGTCATGGGCGTCGATTGCAGGTACAGCATGTTCGGATTCAACGCGAACAGCAACGCTACCGCCAACGCCGCGCTTGCCGAGGCGTAGGCGCGCCGGGCGGCTACGAACAGGAACGCGCCGGCCAGGACGAAGCAGGCCGCCGAGGGGATGATTCCGGCCATCCCGCTGCGCCACCAGTCGTCGCGCATCACGAAAGGAATCATCAACAGGTGCGGCAGAGGGAGCCAGACGGTGCCGATCTGCTCGGGGCCGGGCGTGCGCGAGTCGAGGATCCGGCGGGCGATATTCAGGTGCGCTTCGGCGTCGCCGTAATACAGGACGTAGCCGCGCGCCAGGCACCACAGCGCGGCACTGGCGCTGACCACGGTCAACAGCGCCATCACGCCGAAAAGGGCAACCGCTTTAGAAATACGTGAACCTTCGGAACTCTTCGAATCGGGCATCGATTTCGGCGCGCGTGAGCGTGCGGAAGCGCTCCACGCCAAACCGCTCGCAACAAAAACTTCCCATCACCGAGCCAAAGAT
>JBGPHB010000646.1:0-3981 GCA_041484155.1 Bryobacteraceae bacterium | reverse complement strand
CTTCCTGGCATTGGCCATCTTGGACCCGTCCTTGGCGAGATAGCCTTCGACGGTGACCTGATCCCCCACCTTCAGAGAATCCCGTTTCCACCCTTGGAGTTTCAGGACGTTCGGGCTGCCCAGTTCAAAATTCCAATTCGTCACGTTGCCGCTTTCCTGCTTCACGTCGACATAGAAACGCGCGTGAGGGTTCATCCATTCCATTTTCGTGACCGTTCCCGAGACCTGCATCGTTTTCTTTGAGTCGTATTCCGCCTCAAACGAGTGATGCGCGAACACCGGTACCGCGGGGGCCAGCAAACCGAGACCCGCAACCAAAACACCTAACTTCGCCCTCATCGATTCCTCCAGGCTACATTCTCCGATTCAGGATAAACCCAAGGTTCCCGCCGAGTATGGCTGCGGTCCCTTGGTAAACTCGTGACGGGTAATCACGATGGCGAAACGATTCAAAGATCTCACGGAGCGTGAAATCCTCGCTCTGGCAATCTCCCTCGAAGAGGAAGACGCGCGTGTGTATGCCGATTTTGCGGATGGCCTGCGTGAGCAGTATCCCGCCACGGCGAAGGTCTTCGAGGAAATGCAGGCTGAGGAGTCCGGGCATCGCGCCAGCCTCATCGCGACCTTCCAGCAGCGGTTCGGCAATCACATCCCGCACCTTCGCCGGCAGGACGTGTCCGGATTCGTGCACCGCCGGCCGGTTTGGCTCGTCCGGCCGCTGGGGATCAAGGCCGTCCGTCATCAAGCTGAAGTGATGGAACTCGAGATTCGGCGATTCTACGAATCGGCTATGCAGAGGGCCACCGATGCCTCGGTGCGCAAGCTCCTTGGCGATCTGGCGGAAGCGGAGCGGCGTCACTACGCCACTGCCGAGTCTCTCGAAGAGCAGCATGTCCCCGAGGCAGTGCGTGGCAACGAGGAAGAAGCCCAGCGGCGTCTCTTCGCCCTTCAGGTGATCCAGCCGGGCCTGGCCGGACTGATGGACGGATCCGTGTCCACGCTGGCTCCGGTGTTCGCGGCCGCGTTCGCCACCAAGGACAGTTGGGATGCCTTCCTCATCGGCATGGCGGCGTCCGTGGGAGCGGGGATTTCCATGGGATTCGCGGAGGCGCTGTCCGATGATGGCTCGCTCACCGGCCGCGGGCGTCCCGTGATCCGCGGAGTCGTCAGCGGAGTGATGACGGCCGCCGGGGGCCTCGGCCATACGTTCCCATTTCTGATCCACGATTTCCGGCTTGCCACCACCGTGGCCGGTCTGGTGGTTGCGGTCGAACTCGGGGTCATCAGCTACATACGCCACCGCTACATGGATACGCCCTTCTTGTCAGCGGCCTTTCAAGTGATGGTGGGAGGTGTGCTCGTGTTCCTGACCGGTATCTTGATCGGCAGTTCCTGACGTGGGGCAGCCAGTCCTGGCTGCGAGCCGGCCTCCTGGCCGGCTTTCTTGTCTGGATGCAGCCGAAAAAAAGCCGGCAGGACTGCCCGCCCCACGTCTGCTAGCTAGCGGAAGAACTGCGCCATCGCGTCGTATTCTGCCTTGAACTCGACCAGCGCAACCTCCAGGTGATCCTTCTTGAGGCCCAGCGATTCGATCAGCGTTGCGTCCGCTGAGTCCTTGCCATTCTCCTCGAGGATCGATAGTCCGATGGAATTGATATGTTGGTTGGTGGCATCCAGAACACGGCTCAGCGCCATTTCGTTTGGCATCAACGTGGTCGTGTCCGATGCGATGCTGTGGTGGTAGAGCACCGCGATTCGGATTGGTTCAGGCAGGTTCCAGAAAGTCAGCGCCTCGGCTGAAAGTTCAGCGTGCGTGAACCCGAGAACCTCCTGTTCGCAATCGACCAGCAACCGGCCGTTCGTCCCGCGCAACCGCAGGATCTCATCGTGTTTCTCAGTGAGGCTCAACGCGATGAGGAGACGCCCTACATCGTGTAGCAGCCCCGCCACGAACGCGCCTTCGGGATATTTCACGGGGAGACGCTGGGCCAGCAGATCGCTCAGAACCGCGGTCGCCGCCGAATGCAGGTTGAAGCGCGCCATGGACCAGGAAGAGGGCATGCGCATCTGGCTCCACATGCGGCTGATCGACATCCCGAGTACCGCGTTGCGCAGTTTCGTTATCCCCAGCAGAGACACCGCGTGGCGCACGGAGTTGATGGTGCTGCGCCGCGCATACATGGCCGAGTTCACCAGGTGGAGTAGATTCCCCGCCACCACCGTGTCTTTTTCGATGAGATCGCTCAGCTTGGAATACGATACGTCTTCCCCGGCAAGGGAAGCCATCAGCCGGCTCAAGATCGGCGAAAACGGCGGCAGCTTGGCTACCGATCCCAGCGCCTTTTCCTTCAGGGCTTGTTGAGCACTGGACAGAGCGCTGGACGGAACCATATCAGGCTTATCGGACATAGTGTGTAACACCTGAGCGTAAGACTACTCCGAGGCAGAGAACCGCCGCCAAACTGCCCAAGATCGCATTAGCGCTTCAACGATAGCAAACTGCGCGGGATCGAGGCCACCGAGCATCGCACGGGCCGCCGCGACGGCCTTCTTATGCTTTGCCATTAGATTTTCCGCCGCAGGAAGTCGAGCGCCGTCTGCGCTGCCAGGGTCCGCACGCGCGCGCGATCGCCCGGCAAGTGGAAGCGGCGCGCTTCCGCCGCACCCTCCGGCCCGGCGAAACCGACAAACACCGTGCCGATTGGCGCGCCCGTCGAGCTTTCCGGTCCCGCTTCGCCGGTTACCGAAACAACGTAAGTCGAACCGGTGCACGAACGTGCCCCCTCGGCCATCGCTCGCGCGACTTCTTCACTCACTGAGGTGTGGCGCTCGATCAGACCTGCATCCACTCGCAGCAACTCGGTCTTCATCCGATCGGTGTACGCCAGAAAGCCACCGACGAAATAGTCCGAGCTGCCCGCAACGGACGTAATCCGCTCCCCGAGCATCCCGCCGGTGCAGCTCTCGGCGACACTGAGCGTCGCACCGCGGTCACGTAGCCTGGTCCCGATGACCGCCTCCAGCGAGTCGCCGTTGCGCGAATAGATGCGGTCGCCGAGCAGGGCTTCGAGCGGTGGGCAAACTTCTTCCAGCAGTCTTTCAGCTTCCTCTTCGGTCGCGCAGCGCGCTCGCAGGTGCACCTGGATATCGCCTGCCCCGGCGAGAATCGTGGTCACGGGATTGGCATACTTCGAATACACCGGTGAGATCAAGTGGTCGAGATCGGACTCGCCCATCCCCGCAACGCGGTAGAACCGCGTTCGAATTACCTGCGGCGGCAAATGGCGCTGGAGGCGTGCAAGGCACTCATTCGCAAACAGGGGCTTGAGTTCCCCGGGCGGGCCGGGCAGCAGCATGATCACGCGGCCATTCACTTCGATCCACTGTCCGGGTGCGGTGCCGCGCGCATTCGGCAGTGCTTCAGCGCCCTCCACCAGGTAGGCTTGGCGGAGATTATTCTCCGCCATTTTGCGGTTGAAACGCCGGAACCTCTCCTCCAGCCCGTCGCGAAGCTCCTGGCTGAAAACCAGCGTGCGGCCTAGCGCGGCAGCCACGGCGTCGCGAGTCACGTCGTCTTCGGTGGGCCCCAGGCCGCCGCTGAGGATGACGATTTCCACCTGTGCCAGCGCATCGCGGACCGCGGCCGTAAGCAGCGCGCGATCGTCGCCGACGATCAACTTGCGGCGCACCTCGACTCCCAGGCCGTTGAGCTGGTCTGTGATGTAGAGCGAATTTGTATCGACGCGTTGAGGGGTCAGCAATTCCGACCCAACGGCGATGATCTCAGCGTCTGGCACTTGATTACTAAAGCCCGAAATCTTCGCGGGCTGAACGGAACCCCGCCCTGACGGGCGGGGCTTTTACAACACCCCGCAAGCCCCGCCCGTCAGGGCGGGGTTCCGCTGGTCCCACTCTTTGGTTGCGGCTATGCTGCTTTGTGGGGCAGCCAGTCTTGGCGGCGAGCCGGCATTCTTGCCGGCT
>JBGPHB010000645.1:0-3983 GCA_041484155.1 Bryobacteraceae bacterium | reverse complement strand
GGTGTCCCAGAACCAATGCCAGTTGTAATGAAAGCGATTCATCGTAAAGCCGCGGTCCGGCGCCGGACCGAGCCATAGATCGTAGTGGACGCCGGGCGGGACCGGTTGCTTCGGCTGGCGGCCGATGGTGTCACGCCACTTGAAACACAGTGCGCGCGCCATATAAACGTCGCCGATCAGACCGGTGCGCATGTGCTGGACCGCCTCTTGGAGGCTAGGGCTCGAGCGGGCCTGCATCCCGAGCTGCATGATGCGGTTGTACCGGTTCACGGCGGCCACCAGTTGCTTGCCCTCCCACCAATTGTGCGAGCACGGCTTTTCGACGTACGAATCTTTGCCGGCCTGGCAGGCCCAGATGCCCATCAGCGAATGCCAGTGATTCGGCGTGGCCACCGAGATAGCGTCGATCGACTTGTCTTCGAGCAACTTGCGCACGTCGATGTAGGTCTTCGGTTTGGGCAGACCCATCGCTTCGATGTCCGCCACGCGCGTGGCCAGGACGTTCTCGTCAATATCGCAGACCGCGGCGATCTCCACGCCGGGAACTTGCGAGAATCTCTTGATGTGATCCTTGCCTCGGCCGCGCAAGCCGCAGATGGCCACGCGGACGCGATCGTTCGCGCCCAGAACTCGCTCGGGGCGCACCACGCCGAGAGCTGCTAACCCGGCTCCGGCCTTCAAGAAGTTCCGTCTGTTGCTTTCCGATTCGATTCCCATAGAAGTGTTCCCTCGCTGAATTAGGTCAAGATCTTCAACAGTCCATCGAGCGATTCGCGCGTACTCTCCACCTTATTGCGGTCGGGCCGAAGATAGTGCGTCTCCAGCGACATGGTTCCGTCGTAATGCTCGTTCCGCAGGGCTTGCATCTGCCCCTTCCAATCGATAAATCCGCCGCCCACGGGAGCCCATTCCTTCTTGCCGGTGGCGGCATTCTTCCTCACATCCTTGATGTGAACGTGCGAGAACAGCCCCTTCATGGCTGCATAGCCGTGGGGATACGGCACCTCATCCAGCATCGCGGCGTTGCCGGGGTCCCAGTTCCCGCGCAGGCCGGGAGAAGCGATCTCTTTGAGCAGGCGCCCCATTTCCCTGCCGGTCCCGATGTTACAGCTATGCTCGTTTTCAAGAACTAGAACCATTTCGTTCTTGACCGCGAGCTGTGCGGCCCGAGCTAGCCGATCGCGCACGAACGTGTACGCCTTGTCGGGCTCATCCACTCGCCAGTAGCTGAAGATCCGCACCTTTCGCGTTCCGAAGAAGCGCGCAAGTTTAAACGATTCTTCGAGTAGACGATTCGCATCCTCCTCGACAAAAGCGGCCTTGTAGGTGTCGCGCTTCTCGCCGGCATGTGCAGGCATCTGGGGCAGATTCCACTTGAAGATCGGCGACGCGATATCGCTCACCTGCAGATCGTGCTTTTCGATCAGCTTCTTGGCGCGGTCCAGGTCCTCTTTGGGCAAATTCATGATGTTCTTGCCCCACATCTCGCGCAGCTCGCACCAGTGGAGGTGGTAGCTGGAGAGGAACGGCAAGGCCTCCTCCAGTTGGCCCGTCAGCTCGTCGGTAATGATTCCGAGCTTGAACAAGCTCGTCTCCGCGGCGCCCAGTCGAAAGGCAGAACCCGCCATGAGCGCGCTCTTGCAAACATCTCTTCGTGTCAACGTCGGCCTCATATTATGCCTCCAAGCCCGCTTTCACGCCTTTCATGTATCCCAGCGAATGCAACATGCCCGGAAGCGGGTTCTCACTGTTGATCTCATATTCCAGGTTAACGCATCCGCGGTACCCGATTTTTCGGAGTTGTTTGAAAATCGCCACGACTGGCATGACTCCCTCGCCCACGTCGCACTGGCTCTCTTTTTCGTTCCGGTTTTTCAGATCCTTGAAATGAAGGTCAAAAAGTCTGGGGCCGGCATTCCCGATTTCCTCGACCAGGTCCGCCCCGGCCCGCATCGAATGTCCGACATCCATGCAGAGGCCCATGTGCGGGTCCATGTCCTTGACGGCCCGCAGCACGACTTGAGGGCTGGGGAAATGCTGATCCTCGGGGCCGTGGGTGTGAATGGCCACTTTGATATCGAATTCCTTGGCGAGCTTTTCGACGGCGGGAAGAGTCCGGTGGGTCGGCGCGCTGACCATGATGGGCATCCCGCAGGCTCGTGCGTACTCGAAATAGCGCCGCAAGATTGCCGGGTCCTCGTCCTTCAGATCGATGTTGCCTCCGCTGACGATCGTCAATCCGGCTTTCTTGAATTCGCTCTTGGCCCTAGTAATCTCCTCCGGCGTGGAAGTATACGGCAGGTGGAACTCCTTCACGCTGACGTAGGAAACCCCCAGTTGTTTCATCATGGAGATTGCCAACTTCCGTTGGAATTCGCGCAGGGAGTAGCTGCAGACCCCAAGTTTAAAGCCGTTTTCGACCGTGGCAGCCTTCGCCGGCCCAGCGGTGGCTGCGACGGCGGCCATGGCTCCAAAGACTTCCATCATTTCCCGGCGTGTCATAGGCGTTAGCCAGCCCCCCAGTGCATCATACAGGTGGGACGAGAAGGGCGCAAGCCGGTCACCGGTCACCGGGGGTGCTCGACACTAAAGTGATGGCGGTCCGGAAGTTTCTGAAAGTTCGCGGCACAGGCGGCGATTTCAGCACGTGGGGCAGCACTTCCGTGCTGCCGCGGGGTTTCTACATTTCTGAATGGAACCCCGCCCTTACGGGCAGGGCTTTATCGTACGTTTACAACGCCCCGCGAGCCCTGCCCGTCAGGGCGGGGTTCTGTAGAAACTCCAGGCCCGGGGAACTATCTAACCGGAGCGACTGGCGAGAGTTTTCTCCGATACTCAGGATAGAGCGTCTCGGGCCTTCCGACGGCGGCGTCGCGCGGGACACCGTACTTCGTGGTCATCTCATCGACGAACGGGTTCTTCTCGGGCAGGTAATGGGGCGCGGTTTCCCCGGTACTCGCTTCATAGGCGGTGACGCACGGCGGCCCGATGGGAGACAGAGGCGTTGCGCTCAGTTGAAAGCTTCGGGACAGGATCCAGGGTTCCGCAAGATAAATCGGATCCTCGATGATTCCGAGAACGATCATGATATCGCCGTGACGGTAAAAGCGCGTCGTCAACGTCGCTTCATCGCTGCTAGGTGCGCCGGTTTTCCGAAGAAACCCCGCCTTCATGTGGGTTGTGTAGGCGACCAGCGTGTTGCCTTCCCACGCGCCAGTCGTGAATCCGGCGCGTGTGTGCTCGGCATATAGGGACGGGTGAGGCCTGCCGTCCATCCAAATCGTGAGCGGCGCCCGATCCTCCCACGCGCCGATGGTGTAGGAGATCACGTTTCCTTTGAGCGGGCTTGTTTCGCTCCAGATCTTCAGCCCAAACGGTCCTTGGATCATATAAAAGGCGGGCCAGCCTTGACACTGGCGTTCGACCATCGCGAGCTGCGACTCGGAATAGCTCAACGCTCTGATCCGCCCCTCTTCGTTGAGAGGAATGCCGGTGAAGTCGACCGGCAGCCCGTCGCCCGTAAGGAACTCATGGTTCCGTGCGGCCCACGACCCGGTAATCTCCGCTTGCGCGGCGGCGGTTTGGCACGCGAACGGGCATAGGACCGCCACAGCGAGTATCGTAGCGGTTGAGCCCCCTATTTTGCGGTACATGGTGTTGGATCCCATTTAGAGCCGTCCGCCTCCTTCTTGAACTGCGAACTCACGATAAAGGGCAGTTGGAGATACTGCGGATCATCGACAATCGCCGTGACCAGCAGCACCTGGCCGCCATTGGGGAGCGGCGCGATATCGAAGTATTCCGTAACGGCTGCGTTCTCGCTATACGGAACGCCGTTCTTTCGCAGGTATCCCGCGCGCATGTTGGCCGTCGCAACCTTCAGCGATGCCGGCCTTTCCCACTGTGCGGTTGAATAACCTTGCCAGGTCCGCTCACCCTGCGACAGCGGCGGTGCGTTGAAATGGAAGAGCCGCGTTTGCATG
>JBGPHB010000644.1:0-3986 GCA_041484155.1 Bryobacteraceae bacterium | reverse complement strand
GTAGCGCCGATGTACGTGGACGTGTGGACGTACCTCCGAAAGCCCTTTCTGCACGGTCTCGAGCCTGATAGACTCGATGGTCATGCCTTTCAATACGCGTGGATTGACACAAATTGGAAGCACACAAACTGATACAGCCCCAAGCGTAAGCGCGGGGACGGGGTGGGCGATTGAAATCGTCCCCGCGCTTACGCTTGGGGCTATCAACGGTAAGCGCCTGGTTTGAGACTCAGTGAAGGCACAACTCCGCATAGCCCCGTTCACTTTCGGCCCGCACCTGAACGGGAATCCCAACGCCGGCCAAATTGGAATATTTAGGAAAATAAAATGCCTACGCGAGCTTTGCCAATCCGGTTAGCCCTGATATTGCTTCTAGCAGCGTACGCCTCCGCAGGACCTGCGCTACTTGTCACCAGTTACAACAATCCGGCAGTGCTCGCCTATGATGGGGCCACGGGCGCATTCCTGAGGGTGTTCGCGTCCGGAGGCGGTCTGGCAGGCCCTACCGGACTGGGGCTCGGACCCGATGGGAATCTATACGTCACCAGTTCCGACAATCGGATTTTACGCTTCGATGGAGGTACCGGTGCATTTCTTAACGTGTTTGTGTCCGGTCCTCCGTTGACTAATCCCGTAAGTCTCGCGTGGGGTCCGGACCGGAACTTATATACCGCCTCGTTCTCGACTGGCACGATTCTCAAATATGCCGGCGCCACCGGCTCTCTCCTCGGGAGCTTCGGGCAAAGCACTTCGATAAATGGTCCGGGCGGAATGGCTTTTGGCCGCAACGGGACGCTTTACGTGAGCGATACCGGGCATAACCGTGTCGTGCAATTTGATCCTGTCAACGGCAATCTACTCAATTCTTTTGGGCAGGGTACAAGTCTCACGGCGCCAACCGGCCTGACCGCCGGCCCCGATGGCACTTTATTCGTGAGCAGCGCCGGAACCAACCAGGTCTTGCACTATAACCTCAGCGGAGGCTTCCTTGGCGTGGCCGCTTCCGGGGCCGAACTGGCCAATCCAGTGGCACTGTCTTTCGGGCCTGACGGAAATCTGTACGTGAGCACTCTATTGAACGAAGTATTGCGCTACGATTCCACCTCCGGCAAGCTGATTAGCCGGTTCGTAAGCGCTGGAAGTGGTGGTCTGAATTCGCCGATCGGCATGATCTTCTCGCCCGGCATCACAGCGGCTCCAACAGGGCCCACCAGCATTCAGCAGATCGGCGGCGGCAATCAGGAGACCGTCGTGAACACAGAATTCGCCGACCCGCTAACGGTCGAGGTCAGGTCCGGCGCTCTCCCCGTTGCTAATCAAACGGTCCAGTTCGCGATTACAAATGGGATTGGGGCCATCTCATCGCCAACGGCTCCAACGGGAGCCAATGGACGAGCCTTCACTCGGGTTGCCGCAGGCCCTTCGGCCGGACCAATGGCAGTGACCGCAACCGCCGGATCGGCATCGACCGTGTTCCTGCTGAATGTACGAGCGGTTCCCGCTGGCGTTCCCATCAGTATTAAGGCGGTCAGCGGCGACGGCCAGGAAGGAACCGTGAACACCAGGTTCAAGGATCCGCTTACGGTCCAGGTTAACATCGGCGATCAGCCTGTCTCAGGTCAGGCCGTACATTTTGAGATCGCCAACGGTACTGGCGCCCTGGTATCGCCGAACGTCGTAAGCGACGCCAACGGCCGCGCCGCAACGCTTGCCAGCGCCGGGAGTTCAGCCGGAGCACTCGAAATACGAGCAACAGCCGGACCTGTGTCGATCCTGTTCAGGCTGATTGTGCGGCCCGCTCCAGCCGCGGAGGATCCGGTGATCGCACTCGGCGGCGTGCTCCACGGGGCGCGCCGCACGCCCATGGGATTATTGAATTCTCAAATCGCACTGGGCGGCATCTTTGTCATTCGCGGGAGGAGACTCGGGCCGTCAACGCGCATCCAAGGTAGTTCGCCCTATCCCACTCGATTGCCCGATGAACCGTCCGGCACATCCGTTCGCCTCACCAACATCGTGAATAGAACCGCGGTTGACGCTTATGTCATTTCCGCCTCGGACGAGCAGGTTGTCGCGATCGCCCCGGCCGCAACACTGGCGGGAGATGATCTCGTCAGTGTCTCTTACCAGGGCAGGACCAGCAACTCAGTCAAGGTCACGCTAGTGGCTTCGAACTTCGGCATATTCACCAGGAATGAACTGGGAAACGGGCCTGCCGTGGCCATGACGATTGACAGCTCCGGCGTATACCAGGCGATCGGCCTTGCCACTCCCGCACAGGCAGGTCAGACCGTGGCCCTTCGCGGCACTGGATTGGGGCCGGTAACCACGGCGGAAAATGGGTCGTCAACGGCGAAGTTCGACACCACGGACGTCGCGGTTCTAATAGGCGGTATTAGCGTTCAACCCGTTTTCGCCGGGCGCGTGCCAGACCTGGCGGCAACCGATGAAATTCAATTCCGAATTCCAAATGATGGTTCCGTTCCCGATGGCTGCTATGTGCCCATAGCAATCAGGGTCGGGGATCGGCTCAGCAATTTTGCGACGATCCCTAAAGCACCCGCGGGATCGGCCGGCGCCTGCGATCATCCGCTGAACCTTCCACCCCAGACGCTTGCGCAGCTCGATGCCGGTGGTTCGATAACGGCTGGCCTCTTCGGTATCACCAGGCTCGACCTGGAAACCCCAGCCGGATCGGGAGTTTTCGCCGCTCTGGGCGGCATCTTCGCGAAGTTTGACGCAAACTCGCTGTACCTTCCCGCTGGCATCGCCACCATGACGGTCACCGACGGCGCATGCACCGTTTATCAGGCTTCTGTGACCTCGGGTTTCGAAACCATCTTTCCTGTTCCGCTCGGGAAAGGTTTAGATGCCGGAGCCAGCCTGGCAGTCATCGCGCCGAACCTTCGCCGCGATTCCCTGCCCCGCAGGAGTTCGGGAGCATACGACAAATCGTCTCTCGTAGATGAACCATTGTTGCCGAAGGAATTGCGGGGGAGTTGGACCTTTTCGGGCCAGGGTGGATCGGAAGTGAACGCCTTTAACGCCTCGCTCGAGCTGCCGGCCCCGATCTCCTGGACCAATCGGGACACCATCGGCGAGGTCGATCGCGGCCGCGATCTGAACATCACCTGGCAAACCGACGGCGAAGCCCGCTTCGAGAGAGTGCTGGTTACCGGCGGCATCTTCAGGCCATCGGCGGATCAGTTATTCTCCGCCTTGTCCGCGCAGTTCGCCTGTTCGGCTCCATTCATGGCAGGGGCCGTGACGATTCCATCTCTCATCTTGCGGCAATTGCCTCCCTCGGCGGACGAAGATATCACTTTTTTGGCAGTCGCGAATTCGGCATTCGACGTCCGGCCGAAGACCTTTCCCGCCCAGTCGACGAATGCTACCGCGATCGACGCGACCGGAACGACATACGTCCTCGGTGCGGGCAAAGTAGTGAGTTATCGCTAACTCCAGATGCCGGATAACCCCAAGCGTCAGCGCGGGGACGACGTTCAGGCGAAACCATCCCATCGCTGACGCTTGGGGTTATCCGCCGCAGGCTGAGCCTGCCCCACGTAAGCCTTTCTGCACGGTCTCGAGCCTGATAGACTCGATGGTCATGCCTTTCAATATGCGTGGATTGACACAGATTGGAAGCCGAGGTAACGGATGATCCGGTTCGCCATTCGCAGATTGCTCATCATGGGGCCGATGGCGCTTGTAGTCCTCACTATTACGTTCTTCATGGTGAACCTCGCGCCCGGCAGCCCCTTCAGCAGCCAGCGCCGCCTTCCTCCCGAAGTGGAGGCGAATCTCAAGGCCAAATACGGCTTCGACCAGCCGCGCTCCATTCAGTACTTTCGCTTCATGGCGCGCCTGGCCGGCTTCACCTACCATTCCGAGACGCGCGGCTACTCCTGGCGGCCCATCCCCGATTTCGGCGATTCCACCAAGTACAAGGACCGCACCGTCAACGACATCATCCTCGAATCGCT
>JBGPHB010000643.1:0-3988 GCA_041484155.1 Bryobacteraceae bacterium | reverse complement strand
GTTTCTTGGTGTAGTGCACCATCTTCTCGATGGTTTCGAGCATCACTTTGGGCCCGGAGGAACAATTCAGGCCGATCGCGTCCACCGGCCACTCATCCATGCGGCGCGTAAAGTCCTCGGTGGAGGTGCCGTCGCGAAGGCAGCCGTCGTCTTCGATGCTGACCTGGGCCACCAGAGCGATATCGTTGCCTGCGGCCTCACGGACCGCGAAGATCGCCTCGCGAAGCTCATTCGAATCGCGAAAGGTTTCCAAAATCACCAGATCGACGCCCGCCTCCACCAGCGCCTCCGCCTGCTCGCGAAAAATCGCCCGGGCTTCGGCAAAACTCGTCGTGCCGAGCGGCTCCAGGCGAATCCCCAATGGCCCCACGACACCTGCGACGAAGGCTTGATCGCGAGCCGCCTCGCGGGCGATACGAACGCCCGCCTGATTGATCAGCCGCACCTTCTCGGCGAACCCAAACGCCGCCAGGCGCTTTCGATTCGCGCCAAATGTGTTCGTTTCGAGAATTTCCGCTCCCGCCTTGATGTACTCCTGGTGGACGTCGCGCACCAGAGCTGGCAGCGACAAATTCAGCTCGTCGTAGCAGCGGTTGAAGAACACGCCCTTGGCGTACAGCGACGTGCCCATGGCCCCGTCGGCCACCAAAACGCGGCTGCCCAACGCCTCCCGGAATTCGGAAGCTCTGGATTGGATTGTAGTGGCTCCCATCGTTTACGTCAGTCGAAAATCTCGTTCAGGGGAACCTCGATCTTCGGGTTCTCCGTGCGAAGGACTCCATCCGTGACTTCGTGCATTCCACGGCTGGTGTAGACGAACGCCTGCCTGGCCTGCGGATCCACAACCCACACATTCGCGACTCCGAATGCGAGGTAGGCGGCTACTTTCTTCAGCATGCGGGACACCCGGTCTTCAGGTGAGAGGATTTCGACGCATACGAATGGCGGTGTAGAGAGTACCGCCTCGTTGGGTTCCGGGCCAGCAATAATACACACGTCGGGAATGCGGTAGTGGCGAGGTCCCAGACGGAGGCGCCATTCTTGAAGGACAAATACGCCCCATTCGGCCTCGTGGCTGGCCCAGAAGACTAGCAGCTTTTTCTGTACCTTGCTGTGCCCTTTCTCCCCTACGTTCCTCTCCAGAAGGCCGCCGTCCAGGTACTCGCAGTCCGGGTCATAGGTCGTGCCGAGATACTTTTCCACTGGCACCTGCGTCGCGGTCTGCACACCTATACAATAGCGCGACTTCGGTAGTGGGTCAGTTTGGGATTGTCTTAACTAGAGCCAGAATTCTTTGTCTACCGCGAACATTCATTTGGACGGCCCGTGGGGCAGCCAGTCATGGCGGCGAGCCGGCCTCCAGGCCGGCTTTCTTGTGCCGATGCAGCCGAAAAAAAGCCGGCACGACTGCCTGCCCCGCAGAGCAGCATAGCCGCAACCAAAGACTTGTGCCAGCGGAACCCCGCCCTGACGGGCGGGGCTTGCGGGGTGTTGTAAACGCACGACAAAGCCCCGCCCGTCAGGGCGGGGTTCTAGTCAATTCTTCGCAGCCTGCGAAGACTTCGGGCTTTCGTAGTACAACCCCAAACTGGCCCACTACCCGATCTTTAATTTGCCTTGAATCGCCGCCACCATCGGTCGGCGAGCCGCGTCGGGCGGTCGAAGTCTTCCATCAGGTAAATCTGCGATTTCGTCCGGAAGATCGACGTGAGAAAGCTTTTACCATCCGGGTGCAGGCTGAAACCGCGAAACGAAAAATCGAAACGCACGTTAGCAACGTCAAACGCCGCCGTGGGGGCCGGCCCCAGGTCCGACACTTTAGTCTCCTTCGCGGTGGCGATGTCGATGCGGCCGAGCATCAGCCGGCGGTCCTGGCCAATGGCGAGGCCGTAGATCGCCGAGCCGTCCTTGGACCAGCCGTAGGTCTCCCACGCGGTCCGGCTGACCGACCGGTCCTGTTTTCCGTCCGGGCTCGCGATTCGCAGGTTTTCATTGTCGCCGAACGCAATCCAATCTCCGCGCGGAGACCAGCGGACCGGATTCAGAACGCTGGTGTATGCGACCAGTTCGGGCGGAGTGCTCGCGCCGACTCTGGCCTTCAGCACCGCGCTCCTCCCGTCACGTATGGAGTAGTAGGCGATCCAGTTGCCGTCGGGCGACCACGACGGTCCCCTTTGGGAAGCCCTCGCCGGGTCGTCCCATAGCCGCACCGGCGCTTCTCCGGAGAGCGGTGAGATCCAGATATCGAACGAGCCCGAGCTCGCGACCCGATAGGCAATGCGGCTGCCGTCCGGCGAGATGGCGCAATCGAGGAACGTGACGCTGCCCTCGCCTGGGAAGTCCTTCTGCCCGGCAATCAGCCGTTCCGATCCGTCCGCGCGATTGCGCAACCAGATCTCATTGGCTCCGTTTCGATCCGTGACATAGGCGAAGCGCACGCCGTCGGGGGCCCAGCCCGGCGCCACTTCCCTGCGCGATGTCACGATCACGTCGCGCAAGGCGGATCCATCCAGCGGCACTTCGATCACGTCATAACCCTCCTCGCCGGTAGAGTAGGCCAGCGTACGGCCATCGGGCGAGAGCGACGGGAACCCATCCTGAGCGACGTCCGTGGTCAGCGGATGGCTGGTACGCGTTCGCAAATCGTAGAGCCGGAGACGGGCGTCGGTACTGAGTGTGCCGGCGGTGATGAGCCTCGCATCATCCCGCAGCCAGGCGAAATCAGATAAAGCGTTATCGGCCGCGCGCCACAATTCTTCCGGCGGACCGCCATCCAGCGGAATTCTCCAGAACTCGGGCGCGCCGCGTGGGCGGCCCACGAAACCGACATACTTGCCGCTGGGAGTGAACTGAAGAACCCAACTGGCATCGTTGGGCCACGGGCCGGCAAGAGGGGGACGAGTATAGGGTTTCGGTGGCGCTCCGGGGGGCGAGGAGAACGCCAGCCGGTACTGGCCGGAGGAATCGGGCGCCATCACGACCAGGGTTTTTCCGTCCGGCGATAGAGCGGCGGCAGGGACGCCGTCGAGGAGCTTTTCAGCCTGTCCACCGCCGACGGCGATGGACCACAAGCGCATGTTCGAACGAGCTCCGAGAAGCGATCCGCTGGTGAAATAGATGCGCGTTCCATCCGCCGCCCAGAAGGGCCGGAAGCACGGCTGGTTCTGATGGGTCATTTGCGTGGGAATGGAAGATCCCAGCGTCTTGGTGAAAATCTGCAAGGTCCCGCTCACGTCCGCGGAATAAGCGATGCGGTCGCCTTTAGGCGACCAGGCGGGCATGAGCTGGATCTCGGCTTCCGTGGCGAAGGGCGTGACTTTCGGCGGATCGGGCGGAGCCAGCGGCCAGAGCGCGGCGGCCAGGAAGCCGGCGGCCAGCCCCACCACTGTTCCGACGACAGCGAACCTGCGCTTACGCCTCACCGAGGGCTCAGTCACGGGGACGTAGGTTCCACTCGTCGCTTCCGAGAGGTGCTCACGTGTTTTCCGCAACTCGCGATGGAGATCGCGGGTCGAGTCATACCGCTCGCCGGGTTCTTTCGCAAGACACCGCTCGATGGTCCAGCGGAGGGGCGTGGGCAACGCCGAAGGAAGCGGCGCGGCGTCTTCTCGAATGATCGCGGTCATCGTTTCCGCCGCGCTCTCACGGGGGAACGCGCGCTTGCCTGCCGCCATTTCGTACAGGATCAAACCGAAGGAAAACTGATCGCTACGCGCGTCGAGCTGCTGCCCCTTGGCCTGCTCCGGCGACATGTAGGCCACGGTGCCAAGTGTCACGCCGACGGCGGTGTGCTCGATCGTCGGTGTGAACGATGCATCAGATGCCGACTGCGGCGCTACGAACTTGGCCAGGCCGAAATCGAGGATCTTCAGCTGTCCGTGATCGACCAGAAAGAGATTGGCCGGCTTGATGTCGCGATGGATGACGTCTTTGCTGTGCGCCCAGTAGAGCGCGTCGGCCGCCTGGATACCGATATCGACAACCTCGT
>JBGPHB010000642.1:0-3998 GCA_041484155.1 Bryobacteraceae bacterium | reverse complement strand
GTCAGGGCTTGTCCCGGAGAGCCACTTGCGGCGGGCTGCAGCGCGCCGTCGCGGTTCGTGAAGATCGCCGGTGAAGCAACGCTCACTGACAGCAGATAGGCGGCTGTTTTTCCGTTATTGTTCAGGCCCAAGACCGCCGTTCCCAGCCCGGTTTCGTACGGGACTTGAATGCTGAGCGTTCCTGCCGACACGGAATACAGCGGGGCGCTGACGCCGTTCACGGTCGCCGAGACTCCCGCCATCGTAAGAGGCAACGGGAACGCGCTGGCCTTTTGGGTGAATGGCGCAAGTTGCGTGCCGGACACACTAATCAACATGCCCGGAGCGACCACGGGACTAAACGACGCGCTGTTGGACACAGCCTGGATGACCGTCGTCGACGAGGCGCCGACCACAAAGACCACTCTCACGTTGATGGATTGCGGAATGGAGTTCACCGACTGAATCGCCAGGATCGCGTCGTAAACGCCGTTGGAGAGCCCGGCGCCCGACGCCTGAATGTTCAACGGCCCGGATCCGGTGCCGGAGAGGGGGGAAACGGTCAGCCAACTCGCGGTTCGATTGGCTGGCAGTACCGAAACGGTCCACTGAGGCGATCCACCGCCGAGGTTCAACGCGACGCTCGCGCTTCCGCCGCCGGAAGAGCTGGCCGTGAGCATTTCGACAACCTGGGGGGACACCGACAAGATGGACGGGTTCGACACCGGCGGCCCGAACGACGAGGATACCGCCGCCGTCACCGATGTTCCTATTTCGCTAACGCCGGACACCTGGTAGTTCCTGGCCGGTCGCATGCGATTCGCGCTCCAACAGACCTTGGCTTGCAACATTCCGAACGGGGCAAGCCGGGTGGTTCCGAAGAGCTGTTGAATGCTGCCGCTTAGATCATCGCTGCCGGCCGTGAGTCTCGCAAGCTGCACAAAATACCCGCCCTGCTCCTGCAGGGTCAACTGTTGCGACCACTGGCAGGACGCATCCGCCTGCGGGTTCTGCAGCACGGTGGCCGGCTCGCTGGTGAGCGTCATCGAGGGTCCGAACACGGGACCGGCGGGACCAAGGAACGGCACCGTCAGGTCTTGCACCCAGGTCTTCCCGTCCGCGTCGACGCCAGTGAAATGAAAGATGACGTTAATCGGAGCGACCAGTCCCGATCCAACCAGCGACGCCGCGATCGTTCCATTTGCGGGGATGTTAGTGGTCCCAAAAAAGCTCAGGCTCTGGTTAACGCCATTGACCGCGAACCCGGTCAGTTTTGTGGCGACGCCGGCTTTTTCCGCCAACGCGACCGTGTACCGCCAAAGCGTTAGCACCTGATTGACCGGATTGGGCGACACCGATGGAACGACCAGGGAGCCCGACGCAGGAAGCTTGAGAGTGATGGACACTGAACCCGCGGAGCCGTTAAACACGCCATCGCCGCTATAGAGAGCCGTCACGGTTCCATCCCCGGCGGCAAGCAACACCGCATCGACACTCAGAGTTGCACTCGGATTCAAAGCAGCCGTTCCGAGGGACGTATCATTCGTAATGAAAGTGACGGTGCCGGTCGGTTTCGTGCCGCTCGTGGCGCCGGTCACGGCCGCGGTCAACTGCACCTTGTCGCTCAAGCCGACGCTGCTGGGACTGGCGGTTAAGGTCGTGACGCTCGACGTTCCGGTATTCCACTCCGTGACCAGATGGTAGGCATCTATTGAGCCGAGTCCGGTTGCCAGATCGTAACCCGGCCCGGCGCTGTAACCCAGGAGGCCGTTCGAACAATTCGGGCTGCTCTGCGCACAAGGAACCATGTTGTCACCGTGGGTGACGTCGTGAAAGACGTCCGTGGTGGCTTGTGCGAGGCGGTAGAGCTGCGGATTGATATTGCCCAGCCCCGGTTGGGCTTCGATGCCCTTCGAGACCAGGTACTGGTTCAGCAGGGCCACAATCCCCGCGAATACAGGAGTGCCGACAGAGGTTCCGCCAAATATGAAGGAGGCTCCGGAAGTCGTGACCAAGTAACCGTCGTGGTCAGGAGATGCGGCCAGGGCGATATCGGGCACATCGCGGGCATTGTCGTTTGGCACGCCAGGGCCGGTCTGCCAGGCGGGCTTGGGAAAATAGGCGCTGGCGGCGCCTCCGGAGGCCGAAAGTGCATTCCTGGTCACAGAATCATTCCAAGCCTTTTCAGGGATGTAGGACAAAGCGGAACCACTGTTCGAACCGTTGCTTGCCGACCAGAACTTGCCACTCCCCTCGTCGAAGGTGGTGCCGCCCACGGCCGTGATCTCCGGGATGCTAGCCGGAAAATCGGCGGTCAGTCCCTTCGACGCTTGCGGCGTGGGAGAGCTGATATCGCACGTAGCGGCGCCGTAGTCACCCGAAGCGACCAGCCAGGTGATGCCTTGTGCATTCGCCTGTTGGGCGATAGACCTACGTGCCGGAGCGTTCTCCAACTCGCAGCTTCCATAACTCATGGTAATCACGGGCGCCAAGTTCTGGTCGACGGCATATTGGGCGGAGATATCCACGTCCCTCGAATACACGTAGATTATGGTCGCGTTGGGCGCGATCGCGCCGGACCATTCGATATCAAGGTCCGCCTCCGGCAGGTCATTGAAGCTGATTCCCGGATCGGGGCCGACCCGCACCAACTGAGGATCCTTCGCCGGCAGATTGAACCGCCTTCGGAAAGTCCGAATATCGGACAGAGCGATGCTGGTTTGTCCCACCACCACTACCTTCTGTCCGGAACCGTCGAACCCGGCGCTGTAAAGTGGACCGATGTTATAAATCGTGGCCACGTCATCCGGCGCCAGGAAATGGGAGTTGCCGCTGTTGAAATCCGGCGTAATATTTGCCTTAAGGCTCATCGGTTTCAGCCTGAAATCGTTGAGACCACCGACGGCGCTCACCACATTTGCAAGCGCGACGGGAACAGAGGGTTCCATGGAGTTGGCGAAATGGGTTTCCCCGTCGACTCGATAGCGGTGAATTTCAGTGTGAAACGCGCGGCCGGCCTGCTCGGCGGTTCCGCTGACTGTAATCCAGTGGCGGCCTCGCGCCACGTCGTTCACCTTCAACCCTTGCGATTGCAACCACGACACTACTTTCGCAACATCGTTGCCGCTGAGGCCAAATCGATCCGCGAATTGCTCGGGGGAGAGCCATCGATGGTAGTTCGGAGAGGAAGGGTTCCGCTGCTCCTCGAGGAACAGGTCGAGCGACGCCGGCGGCGTTAACAGCAAAGTCATATACCCAATTTCCAGAGATGGCTCGGCAGGCCCTTGATCGTATTGGGGTCGTGCCCTGGGGTGCATATGACCGTTGAGGACCGCGGTCCGGCTGGGGTCGATCGGCACGACGATCCGGTCGTCGGCGGCCATCGCGGAACCGGCCCCCAGCAGCGCGAGAGCGGCCAGCTTCCGCGTCGGAATCATATTTGAAATTGTATCCCGAACCGGTAGTGTACCCGCGTTTAGTGTACCCTCGAAGGTTATGCGACTGGTCACTTTCCAGCGCCCTGGTGCGCCGCCCGAGGCTGGCTTGCTTGCGGGCGAGAGAGTCATCGGGTTGGGCGTTGACATGCTCTCGGTCATTGCCTCTGGGCGAACGCCTTCGTCCGGGGGACCGTCTTTTGATCTGAAGAATGTGACCGTGCTGGCGCCGGTGCCGCGGCCACCGAAACTGATCTGCGTCGGGCTGAACTACCGGGATCACGCCGCCGAAACCCGAGCGGAGATCCCGAAAGTGCCCACGATTTTCAACAAGTTTCCCAATGTGGTCATCGGGCCCGGTGCGCCGATCGTTCTCCCCAAGGCGTCGAACCGGCCGGATTATGAGGCCGAGTTCGCGTTCGTCATCGGACCCGGAGGCCGCCACATTCCGGCGGCGCGTGCGATGCAGCACGTCTTCGGCTACACCATCGTGAACGACGTAACCGCGCGTGATTTCCAGAGCGCGACTTCGCAGTGGCTGATGGGCAAGACGTTCGATACCTTCGCCCCGATGGGCCCGTGCCT
>JBGPHB010000641.1:0-3998 GCA_041484155.1 Bryobacteraceae bacterium | reverse complement strand
CCTCGGGCGATACGGATCGCGGATGTCGAGAGCGCGCACACCCGCGTTAAAATGCGCGACGAACACGACGCGGTTGTAGTAGATGGGGGTCAAGTTCTCGTTCGAGGAATGCATGCCGAAGCGTCCGCCGGCCGTGCAGAAGTTGCCGCTATCCTCGGGAACCGTCCAGGTCGAGACACCGACGGGCTTCGACTCGCTGGTGATATCGAAGATCCGCAACATCTGCCGGCTCTCTTGACACTCGTTCGCAACCGTCTCGCCGATCAGCACCAGAAAGTCCTTCACCTTGCTGGATTTTTGTTTGGCGAACTCGGGAAGCTGCATCTGGAGCATCGGGAGAATATTGTGCGCGCCCATGTCCGCCGGCAAATCGACCCGCGAGATGATCGGAGAGCGCAGGTTCTCGTCGGTGGCCTCCTTGGGTCCGTTCAACAGCTTTTCCCGATTCACAATCTCCAGCACGCCGTCCCGCGAGTTGTCATAGGGAAAGTACACGCGGTTGCCTTTCGGCCCCGTCGAAATGGGGCCGTGCAAGCCCCCGGCCGCTTGGCCCTTTGCACCGGGTTCCTGTCCCGGCAAACCAAAGTTGCGGATGAACACCGGCTTCGCCGGGTCGCTCAGATCATAGATCTGCGCCATACGAGTGGTGCGCCAACCGATCACGCCGGAAACCAGATAGGCGATGCCGGTGTCGCATTCCCACCAACTCTTGTGCGTGTCGCGAAGACCGTTGACGATGACGTTCAACCGGCTGGGCTTGGCCGGGTCGGTGACGTCCCACATTTCGTGCGCGCTATTGCCATAGCTGCGCAACAAGTAGAACTTGCCTTTTTCTCCATGCGGCAAGTCATTCCCGCTGCACACCCGCACCATCGACGCTCCGCCGCTTTCTCCGGCGCTTTCCTTCGGCTCGCCCGGAATATGAGCGACGTACTTCGGACGCTTGGGATCCGTAACGTCGATGAGCGACGTCCCGTTAGGCTCCATCTTGCCGGTGAGAGGGTTGGGCTGTTCCCCACCGTGGTGGCCGACGTAGGCGATCCAGCGCGCCCCTTGCTTCTGGATAACGGGCTGATAGGCGCTTCGCGCCTGCAGGTCGTTGTAACCCACCAGGTCCATGTTGCTCGCCCGCGCGGTTCCCTGCCCCGCGGCGGGCGCCGCGAGAGAACTGAGTAAAAGCAACGCTGACCCTACCGCCACGTAACGCATACGCCCTCCCTATCCGGGATAAGAATACACCAAATGCCCCTCCGAGGGTGGTATGATCCGCAAGTGGCGGGTCTCCGCCACTCACAAGAAGGAGGCAGTTTATGAGGAGCATCTTCGGAGTTCTGATCATTGCGCTCGCAGTCATGTTTGCAGCGGGCGTATCCGTCGCAGCCGAGCCGCCGGCGTGGGCATACGCCATCGCTCCGGCTCCACCCGCTGGGAGTCCACCAGCTACCCCGCCGCCGCCCGACACGAGCGTGAAGCACCTCACCGGCAGCACCGGCGAGTACACTCGGGCGCAGATCTCCGACCGCTTCGGCCCCGCCGACTGGTATCCGGGCGACCATCCCAAGATGCCGGATGTCGTGGCGCACGGCAAGAAGCCGGATGTATTCGCCTGCTCGCTGTGCCACTACCCCAACGGCAAAGGCCGGCCCGAGAACGCGCCCATCGCCGGTTTCTCGACGTCGTATTTCATCCAGCAGATGAACGATTTCAGGAGTGGCAACCGCAAGAGCGCCGAGCCGCGCAAAGCCAACACCAACGTCATGATCACCATCGCCAAGGGAATGACCGAGGACGAGATCAAGGCGGCCGCCGAGTACTTCGGCTCGATGAAGTGGTCGCCCTGGATCAAGGTCGTCGAGACCAACATGGTGCCGAAGACCCGTATCGCCGGCGGCATGTTCCTCACGGTGGAGCCCGAAGAGAAAGAACCTCTGGGCAAACGCATCGTTGAAACGCCGGAGAACGCGGAAGCCACCGAGGTGCTGCGCGACGCGCGGTCCGGATTCTGGGCGTACGCGCCCGTCGGCAGCATCAAGAAAGGCGAGGCGCTGGTGACCAAGGGCGCCGGTAAGACCACGCAGTGCGGCGTATGCCACGGCGCGGATTTGCGGGGTGTCGGCCCGGTTCCGGGGATCGCAGGCCGTTCCCCCAGCTACCTGGTGCGGCAAATGTACGACATGCAGCAGGGCGCCCGGAAGGGGACCTGGACTGAGCTGATGAAACCCGTGGTCGTCAATTTGAGCGACGAAGATATGATCGCCATCGCTGCGTACACAGCATCGCGCATGCCCTGAAGCAGGCTGCCGTTCAGCTTGAGAAACTCTCTGGCAAGCTAAACATGCTCCGAGTGGGACATGCTTTAGCTTGTCATCTTTTAGGCGCCTGAGCCGGGAGCAGAAAAGTCTTGATCAACTCACCCTCGCCGCAAACCGTCATGCCAGAGAATCGCTGTACCACTGGCCCTCCGGCACCTCGGGTTCACTGTCGAGCCATTTCGCCAGCAGTCCTAACTGAGACGCGGGAATCTTACGGCTCTGGACACGATCGAGCAGATGCTGAAACAGAGCGGGCGGAACATTTTGACGGCGGACTCTCGGCACACCCTGGTCCCCCTAGATCCCATAGAAGCCGCGCGTGAGACGCTCTTAAATCCGCGCCGCCTCGACCGGATTCGAAGCTGCCGCGAGCCGCTTCGCCAGCAAGCCCAATTCTTCGGGGCCAAGACGGTTCCCCTTGCCTTCCAGGACTGCGAGTTCCGCGGTCTCGAGGGCGACCTCTTCCCCAGATGGCTTGCGCGCCACCACTTGGTTCCCCGTGATCGCCTGCCGCACGAACCAATGATAGACGGCCAGTGCGCTCTTGATCACGTCAGTTCGCTTTGAGCCTGTTTAACGCAGCCATCTGGTCAACCAGCACAACTTCGGTCGGTGTCAGGACGGGCTGGATTCTCGCCATACTCAGTAAGCCTCAGTTTCTGTGCTTATCTTACTTCTTTCTGCTTAGTTTGTGAGAGAAACTTCGTCGGTTACCGCGTCACAGGCGAAGAACGAATTTGGACGGGTCCTCGAAAAGGTCATTCAAGGTGGCGTGGTCGTGATCACCAAGCACGACGCTCCCAAGGCCGTGCTGATGTCCCTTGATGAGTTTAACGCCCTCTCGCGTTGCCGAGCCGCGACAGTAGTGTACCTGAAATTGGCAGAATCTCATGCAACTGACGTGGCGCAGGCACTCTTGCGTGCCACGTTCACAATCCTGTGAACGCATGCGCAAGCGTTCGCAAAAGTGCGAACGTGGCAAACACGTGTGTTCGCGCCACGGTGGATCATGGTTCCGGCTTGTCCGGGTTAGGGAGCGGTTTGAGACCACATCCGCAAACATTAATGACGCTGTGTCTAATTCGAACGCAGCGTGAGCTTCTGAACTCTCCAGTTGCCGATCTCCCCCACATACAGCTCGTTCTCGCTGCGGCAATCGATGGCGTTGACGGTGCCGAACTCCTTCGGCAGCTTCCCGGCCCTGCCGAACCGGCCGACGATTTTTCCGTTCAAGTCCATCTTGTAAATCTCGCCGTTCACGTCGATATCGCCGGGCGGATTGGAATTGGAGCTGTAGAGGAATTGACGGGGTCCAGGAGAAATGCAAATCGCATTGGGAGTCCCGGCATTCAGAAACTGCGTCTTGAAAGTTCCATCGCCGTCGAAAACCTGAATTCTTCTATTTCCCCGGTCGGCGACATAGACGTTGCCTTGCGCGTCGAGCGCGATCCCGTGCACGGTGTTGAACTGACCCGGCGCCAGCCCCCTCTGTCCCCAGGACTTGATGAACTTGCCGTTCTTGTCGAACTTGGCTACCCGGGCGTTGCCGTAGCCGTCGGCGACATAGATGTTTCCGGCCGCGTCCCAGGCAACGTCAGTGGGCCGTTGAAAAAGATCGCTCTGAGCGCCGGCGCCAGGCGGGCCGCCGCCACGGCCCCCACCAGCCGGCGGACCTTCAGCCGCGGG
>JBGPHB010000640.1:0-4019 GCA_041484155.1 Bryobacteraceae bacterium | reverse complement strand
GACCTGGTCGTACCGGATGGTGAGCCAGGTCCAGCCGCCGCCGACCAGATAGCGATCGATGCGTACGGGATCAACTAACGGAACAAGCGCGGCATCCTTGATGACACCGATCCTCCGCCCTTTAAGGTCGTAGACCCTGAGGCCGAGGAGTTCGGTAAGGAACAGTTGCCGGTCCGCCATCGATGATCCGAGCCCATAAATGGACGTGTGCCCAGAATCCTAATATGACCCATGGCGGCGTGGATGCGCAAGAAGCGGGAAGTAGGTTGTGGGGTGTGGGTAGTCGGCGATCCTACTCAATTCGCCGACTTCCCACTCCCCACTACCCACTCCCCGCTTTCTCACATATCGCTCAACGCGTAGATCAGCGCACCCTTCGCGGTCGAGTGCAGCGGATTCTGGGCCAGGCGGATGTCGGAGATCTTGAGGGGAAAGTCCTGCTCCGTGAGCGGCTTTTCGAAACGCTCGCGGAAGCCCGGCGGCAGCGCCGTTCCGCCGCTCAACACCATTGGCATGGGGCGGTTGAACGTCGGCAGGTTCTTGGCGCGGGCCAGGCCCTCCTTGAGCGCCGAGACCAGCGACCGGATCATATCGTCGTAGTACACGCCGATCACCTGGTGAACCTTGTCGGCGAAAAAGCCGTTGAAGTGAAACGAATTTTCCTTCGCCAGCCGGATGCTGTTGGCCCGCTCGCCGGTCACCGAAGCGGCGCTCGAGTCGATAAAGTCGCCCGCCTTGGGGATGCTGAAGCTCAGGACCGGCACCGAGAGATACGCCAGGGACACGTTGCACAACCCTCCGCCACAACTGATGCCGACACCGGTGTAGTTGGACTCCTCCAGCTCTCCGTAGATCACGGCCAGCCCTTCATTGAGGCTGGTCGGCTGATAGCCCAGGTCGGTCAGGATCTGACGCAGCGTGGCCTCGTGATAGGTGAGGCTGCCCTCGGCGCCCAGCGGCGCCGCCGGCACCGTGAAGCACAGCTTTTCGCCGTCGTGCTTCCCGGATCCGAGCATTGAGGTGAGGATCTCCCGGATCATTCGCAGACTCTCGGGCTCCTGGGCGGCCAGCACGCCCTGGGACATGGTGCGGCGCATCTCCGCATTCAACAGGCCGGCGAAGTTTTCACTCTCGTTCCCGTGTACGACGATCTCGCTGGGCAGCGCCGTATGCGGGATTTTTTCGCGATCGAGCACCCCCTCGGTCATCTTCGAGTGGGGGATGGCGACGAACGCGTTCAATTGCGATTCGTAATGAATGTCTTGTTCGGCGCGTCGCGCCACGACGATCCGGCTGGTGCCTACGTCGAGGCCCAGGGCGGTAGTGGCTGAATTCTTGCTCATTTAAGTACCTCCATCGCGTTCTTTGAGAGCGGCGGCAATATCTTTGTAGCGATGCCGCAGGATCGCCCGATAGCGCGGCGCGGAAATTCCTTCCGCGGCAGCCTGCCGGGCCACCTGGTCCGTGGCCAGTTCCAGGCCCTTCCACGGCTCGCCCACGGATTGCAGGAACACCTCGTCGTATATAAAGCCGAAGGCGTAGACACTCGGCGGCGGGATCGAATAGTTGTCCGGCAAACCCAAGCGTCCAAACGGGAAATTGTGGGCCCAGTCCGTGTGTGCTCCGATGCGCATGTTCAGCGGGTTCACCGAAACCTGGGCGTGGGTTACGCAGTTCTCCGCGGGAATCTGGTAGCGGGCTCGCAGCATCTCGGTCAGCACCTTGGCGGCCGAGACCTGGGCCGGCGTGACTTCATCCACGGCGCCAGTCTGAGCCTCGAACGCCACGCCCAGGAAGCTGTCATTCAGGTTGACGTAGATTCCTTCGGCGTCGGCCCACACCGAGCTTCCGGCGTGGTTCGCTGCGTCCGATTCCTGCACCACGCGGTACACGCGACCGAATCGGTCGATCGCGTAATGATAGGAGCGTTCCCGACGGACCACCTCCAGCAAATTGCGCCCGAGCTGTTTCAGCCGGTGGTTCTCATCCTCTTCAAAAGGGGCCAGATGGCTTTCTGTGGTGTGGTAAACGATGCCCACCGGCGCCTTTCCGGTTTTCCTGGTGGACCCCGCGCCGGCCAGCGAAAAAATGGGATAGGGCGCGCGTGGGCGATTGGGAACGGTGAACGCGAGGTCGATGCGCAGGCCATTGCTATACAGTTCCGATGTTTCGGAATGTTCGACCTGCCAGATTTCTGGAACCGCCGCCGGAAGGGTCGCGGAAAGCGCGCTCACCGGCGTTACCAGCCGTCGCTCCCGGGCGAACATTCCAGCGTTACCCGAGGGGATGGGCCCAGGCGCGATCGCCAGCGTCAGCGGCAGCACCGCCCATCCGAGGTATCGGACGGCACGGGAGGAGGGGACCCAAAACTCGAAGTGACGCCGCGACGCGGGCGACGTCGCGCGGCGCAGGAAGCGCAGACGCGCCACCGGATCCGAATACCGGCGGGCGCGCCGCTCAATCCGCGGCGACTGTTCAAGGCTGGGAGGTTGCGCTATCACGCGCGGTACTCCTATGAAACGAAGTGGATTTCCCTGGGGAAACCTCTCGACATGGGGAAGATCGGCGGAAGCAGGGAAAAACCTTAGTAATGCTTAACCAGCCGTCCTAGGTACCTGTTACGCACCCAAGGTGCTACAATGTAGCACATGAAGAAAGCATCGATTCGGGATCTTCACATCCGCACCTCGGAATTGGTGAAGGAGGCAGCGAGCGGCGCGGTCATCATCATCGAACGGCGCGGCGAGCCGGTGGCGGAACTGCGGCCTCTCGCCAAAACGCATCCCAAACCGAAGCTGCCCGACATGACCCGTTTCTGGAAGGAATTCCCAACGGTCCCCGGCGATAGCGGCCGGTTCCTGGAAGAAGACCGATAATCGATGTACCTGGACTCGGCGTACATTGCCAAGTTCTATGTGAACGAGCGCGATTCCGAGGGCGTGCGCGCGCTGATCCGGCAAGCCGACTCGCTGGTGACGTCGGCTTGGTCGCTCGGCGAGGTGAGTTGCGTCTTTCATCGTCATATGCGGGAAGGCGGGCTGACACCGCCACAGTGTCACCAACTCGCAAGCGCCTTTCTGAAACATGTGGAAACCGGCGTGTGGACGATGATTCCTGTAGGCGAGCCGTTGTTGAAGCGCATGAGCGCCGTGGTAAGCGCGGCTCCGGCTGGCGTGTACCTTCGGGCCGGTGATGCGGTGCATCTCACCACTGCGCAAGAATTAGGCGAACGGGAGATCTGGACGAACGACCGGCACATGCTGGCCGCCGCACCACACTTCGGCCTGACGGGTCGCAGCGTGGAAGGAACCCCGCCGTGAGGTGTTCCAAATGCACAGTTGCAAACGCGCGACAAGCCCCGCCTGTTAGGGCGGGGTTAACGAGACCCTCAGCCTTCGTATTGCAGTACGTTCAGGCCGGCGTTCCAATCCGTGACGTATACGAGTCCATCGGTGGTGACCAGGATATCGGCAGCTTTCGCCGCGAGCGCAACATTGGGACGTGGATCGATCAGCTTTTTGGGTGTCGGAGGCGCCCAGTAGGCGATTTCCTTGGGCGCGAATGCGTCCCTGATATCGAACACCCGCACCCCCGCCACGTTGTAAGTCGCGAAAATCGTCTCCTCGCTCCTAAACGTCCCCGGCCGATTCTCGTGCAGGTTATGCGGCCCGAACGTTCCGACTCCGCAGAAGTCCCTCTCCTTGGGCGTGGGCAGAGTGGAAATCGGTACCGGGTTTTCTTCGGCCCGCAAATCCACGACGAAAGTACAAAACATCCCCTTCGCGCACTTTTCCGCATTCGCTTCGTCCGCCACCACCGCCATCTTTCGTCCCGGCAACGGCAGCGGAGTGTGCGTGCCCCCCGGAAACGGCGGCGACCAGTTAATCCGCGAAATCAGCTTCGGCTTCGCCGGGTCGCTGAGATCGTGAACGGTGAACCCCCCGTCGCGCCACGCTCCGTAGCCCCTATTCCCGGCCGTAATCATATGATGGAGGGCAACGCGGCGCCCCGGCGCCAGT
>JBGPHB010000639.1:0-4043 GCA_041484155.1 Bryobacteraceae bacterium | reverse complement strand
TGGGCCTCTTCGGTTCTCGTTCGGGATTGACTCTTCCCTGCCTTGCTGTCATCATTCAGGTCTGCCCGTCAGGCAAGGCTCTGTTTCATTCCCTTAGCTCGAAATAGTTCACATGCGAGGGGCGACTGCCCCAATGAGGACACGTTTGCCGCCCCAGAAGGAATAAACCATGAACGTCTTACGAATGATTCTGAAGACGTGGGCTACCGGCCTATGTCTGCTGTTTGCGTTGTCTGTTGTACCTGCCTTGGCAAGCTCCCACGGCAGCCCACCGAAGGACCCCGCCGCGTCTACCAGCAAAAAGAAAATGAACTCCCGGGAGAACGTCTCTTCGAAAGATCAGCCGGCCACCGCGAGCGATTCCGGATCTGCCCAGACTCCCACCGAGCCTGCGAAACCCTCCTCAGCAGCCCCTGCCTCTGCGGCAGAGATCGCGGCCGCCAAATCGAGCCACAAGGTCTGGGTCAACCTCAACAGTGGCATTTACCATACGCGTGGCCGCTGGTACGGCAAAACCAAGAAGGGTAGGTTCATGACCGCGGATGAGGCCAGGAAAGCCGGCTGCAAAGCCGCACGGAGGGAATGAAATCGCGTAGGTTCTGGACGCTCTTTCGTCCCATTAATGGGTCAGACATTTTCGGATTCTCCAAGACACGCAGGCGTTTGGGACTGGTAGTCATGTTTCCTTCCTCGGCGGAGGCGCATTCAGCACCATCCAGTACAGGCCCAGTTGGAGAGCCGCGGCTACAAATTGGTCATAATCCACAGGCTTGAGTACGTAGCTGTTGGCGAAGTGATCGTACGCGCTCAGGCGATCTTTGTCCTCGTTTGAAGAAGTGAGAATGACGATGGGAAGATGCTTGGTGCGTTCATCGGCGCGAATCGCCTTCAGAACTTCCAGGCCACTGAGCTTTGGCAGCTTGAGATCAAGGAGGGCCACCGCTGGCAGGTCACTCACGTCCCTTCCGGCGTGTTGGCCGCGCCCGAAAAGATAGTCGAGGGCCTCGACACCGTCGCGCGCGCGAACCCAGCGGGGTCTTGGTCCAGTCCATCGACCGAATGAGCTTGCCCATCTCCCCGCCGCCAACCAGCCAACATCGTGGGTCACTTTCCTGTTGACGTGCTTTTGTGCCGAGAGCCGATTGTTGGACAGACATTATGAGCGTTCCTGGCCTACTCTCCAGATCGGTAAAGGAGCATGATGCTTGAGGCAGATTTAGATGCGTGGGATGCGGAATACTCTCCGAGAACCCCGACCCGGGGGATAAAGGTTCGTAATACACTGCAAGGACGCCTTCTGGGAGAGTCTCGATCTAAAGTTCGATTTAAACGCAGCGCGAATCACCCGATCTGATAGCATAAGAAGTTGTCAGGCTCCGGGCTTCGTGCAACGGGCGGCTGCAAACCCCGCCAGGTCCGGAAGGAAGCAACGGTAGCGGTTTAACCCGTGTGCCGCGGATCACCCGGGGTCTGGCATAGCGTCCTCCTGTCTCCCTCATGTATCAGGTCATCGCGCGCAAGTACCGGCCCCAGACGTTTTCGGAGCTGATCGGTCAGGAACACGTCAAAACCACGCTTGAAAATGCCATCAAGCAAGGGCGGATCGCGCACGGCTATATCTTCTCGGGACAGCGGGGAACCGGTAAGACCACCGTCGCGCGCATCATGGCGCGGTGTCTGAACTGCGAGCAAGGTCCCACGGCGACGCCTTGCGGCAAGTGCGCGAGCTGCCTTGAAATCGCCGGCGGGTCGGGTGTCGACGTGATCGAGATCGACGCAGCCTCCAACCGCGGCATCAACGAAATGCGCGAACTCCGCGAAAACGTGCGTTACCGGCCCGCGCGCGACCGCTATAAGGTTTTCATCGTGGACGAAGCGCATCAAATCACGAACGAAGCCTTCAACGCGCTGCTGAAGACACTGGAGGAGCCGCCGGAGTGGGTGGTGTTCATCTTATGCACCACCGAGGCGCACAAAATCCCTTCGACCATCGTCTCGCGCTGCCAGCAGTTCAGCTTTCGCTCGGTGGATTTCGCGGAGCTGGTGACGCGCATAGAATGGATCGCCAAGCAAGAGAACATCCAGGTGGACGCGGAAGTATTGAGCGTGCTGGCGCAGGCCGGCGAAGGCAGCGTGCGCGATTCGCTTTCGGCGCTCGATCAGGCCATCGCGTGCTGCGGCGCCAAGCTGGAAGCGACCGAGGTCCGCGGGCTGCTGGGCATGTTCTCCATCGACTCGCTGGATCAGGTGGCGAAGGCGTTGCTGGCGGCGGATTCGCGGCGCATGCTCGAACTGGTCGGCGAACTCGAGGCGAACGGGAGAAGTTTGCAGCATTTCGCACGCGAGCTGGCGCGATACGTTCGCAATTTGTTGGTAGTGAAGATCGCCGGTGGCGCCACGCGCCTGATCGCCGCGTCGCCGAGCGAGCAGATCAAGCTGGCGGAGACCGCGGGACACTTTAGCGAACAGGACCTGACGCGGCACTTGCAGTTGGCGCTGGATCTATTCAAGGATCTGCAAAGCTCGCTCCAGCCGCGCCTGCACCTGGAGATCGGCTTGATCCGTATGGTATACGCGGGGAAGCTGCAGCCCATCGAAGAGGCCCTGGCGGCGCTAGGCGGCTCAGGTTCGGGGAGTGTAGGGCGGCCCCCCCGGCCCGCAGCCGGCCCCCCGGCCAGCTCCGCTGCCCCACCGTCCGCCGGTGGCGATACGCGCTCACGGTTGCACGCCGCCCTGATCGAGGCCAATCGGACCCATATCGCCGATGCGCTCGAACACTCCGAGCTCGCCGAATCCGCGTCCGAGCTCGTGTTCACCACCCCGAAGATGTACGTGATGTATCTTAAGCAAGCGGAGTTCGAAACGGCGGTCCATCGAGTGTTCGGCAGACCGGTCAAAATCACGATTAAGGCGGGCGAAGCAACGCCCACGCCGGTTGCGCTCGCGCCGCCGGAAAACGAGGTCACCACGCGCGCGCTGTCCCATCCCGAGGTGCAGCGGTTTCAGGAGATGTTTCCGGACAGCCAGGTGCGAACCGTAAGAAATCTCAAGGAGAGCTAGTCATGAAGATGCCCGGCAACATGCAGGCCATGATGCAGCAGGCGCAGAAGATGCAACAGAAAATGCAGGAGGAGGTCGCCCTGATTCGCGTCGAGGCCTCCGCCGGCGGCGGCATGGTCACCGTGAAAATGGACGGCCAGAAAAATGTGATCGGAGTGAAGATCGACGCGGAGGTGGCCGGGGATGTCGAGATGCTCCAGGACCTGGTGATGGCGGCCTGCAACGAGGCAGCGAAGAAAGTCGACGAAGAGACGCAGAAGAAAATGAGCGGGATGCTGGGCGGGATGGGTCTGCCTCCCGGTTTGCTCTAACATGCCCGATTTCGCGGCGCCGCTGCAACGTTTGATCGACGAGTTCCGGCGGCTCCCCGGCATCGGACAGAAGTCGGCCCAGCGGCTGGCGTTTCACGTCCTGCGCAGGCCGCGGGAGGACGCCGCGCACCTGGCTCAAGCGCTGCTGGACGTGAAGGACAACCTCGGCATTTGCGCCGAATGCAACAACATCAGCGACGCCGAGCTGTGCCCCTATTGCCGCGACCCGCACCGCGACCGCTCGCAAATCTGCGTGATCGAAGAGCCCCACAATATCCTGCCGATCGAAACCACCCGCACATTCGATGGGTTGTATCACGTATTGAACGGCTCGATCTCGCCGTTGCGGGGCGTCGGTCCGGAGCAGTTGAAGATCAAGGGACTGCTCGATCGCATCTCCAATGGCGACGTAAAAGAGATCATCCTGGCGACGAATCCGACGGTGGAAGGCGAGGCAACGGCGGTCTACCTGTCTCGCCTGCTCAAGCCGCTGGGAGTGAAGGTGACACGCATCGCCATGGGGATTCCGGTGGGCAGCGATCTGGAGTTTTCCGACGAAGTTACGATCTCGAAATCGCTCGAGAATCGGCGGGAGATGTAAGCCCGTTCCCTAACCCGGCATAGCCGGAACCAAACAGGCTTGTGCAATACCTGGCTACCGCTACGTCAGCA
>JBGPHB010000638.1:0-4045 GCA_041484155.1 Bryobacteraceae bacterium | reverse complement strand
CAGACGGCGACCTGAACAGATTGATCCACAGATTAAAGGATTCCCTCACGACTTCAATAACACACTGAGGGCAATTACTCGGTCCCGAGCAGATGTTGTTGGGGGCGAGTATACTGAATTGGTTGCTCTCCACAAACGAGTCCCTGGAGGAGCCGATGAGTAAGAAGAAATCCGGAGGGGCCGGCGCTTTAGTGCCCGGCGCGAAGTCTCATCTCAGACGAGTCCGCGCTTCCACGTCACGGGCCGTGCTGCCCTCCGCCGCCCCGGCCAAGCCCGCGAAGCTGCGGAAAAAGCCGTTCCTGATCGTTGGTATTGGCGCTTCGGCTGGAGGACTGGACGCCTTCACTGCGCTTCTGGAGGCGTTGCCACCGAACACGGGCATGGCTTTTGTGCTGGTCCAGCACTTGGCCCCGGACCACGAGAGTATCCTGGCAAAGCTCCTATCGAAGACGACTCCGATGCCGGTAGCCGAAGTCACCGAGGGCACGAGGGTCGAACCTGACCATGTCTACGTCATTCCCCCCGGCACGAACATGGCTATCTCCCAGGGGGTTTTACGGTTGACCGCCCGAGGGGTAACAGCTTCCAAGCATGCGCCCATCGATGGTTTCTTTCGCTCGCTCGCGGAGGATCAAAACCGAAATGCGGTCGGAGTGATCCTTTCGGGGAGCGCCTCAGACGGAACCATTGGGCTCAAGGCCATCAAGGCCGAAGGGGGCATTTGCTTTGCTCAGCAAGAGAAGACGGCACGCTATTCGAGCATGCCCCATAGCGCAATTGCCGCCGGGTGTGTGGATTTCGTTCTGCCACCCGAGGAGATCGCCAAGGAGCTCTCCAGTATCGGGCGCCAGCCGTATGTTTGCCTCCCCCCCCCTACCAAGGTGAACGAACTATTCTTCGTAGACAATCCCAGCTTCCACAAGATCTTTCATTTACTGCGTAACGCCACCAGCGTCGACTTCACGCATTATAAGCCGGCCACCATCAAACGGCGCATCGAGCGGCGGATGCTCCTCCAAAAGATCGATCGACTGGAGGAATATGTTTCGGTGTTGGAGGTCAAACCCTCCGAGGTTGAGGCGCTGTACAACGACATTCTCATCCATGTGACCAGTTTCTTTCGGGAGCCTAGCACTTTCCAGGCATTACAGTCCAGGGTCTTCCCGGAACTGATAGCGCGAAAGGTCCCGGGAGATCCCATCAGAATCTGGGTGCCCGGATGTTCGACCGGCGAGGAAGCGTATTCGATCGCCATAGCGTTGCTGGAACACTTGGGGGATAAGGCGAATAGCATCCCGATCCAGATTTTCGGCACCGATATCAGCGAGTCGGCCCTCCGGAAGGCTCGCGCCGGCGTTTATACGCCCGCAAGTGTGCACGACCTGTCACCCGGTCGACTCCAGCGCTTTTTTGTAAACGTGGAGGGACGCTACCAGATCCACACATGGGTTCGAGAGCTGTGCATCTTCGCCAGACAGGATCTGACCAGAGATCCGCCTTTCTCCCGACTGGACTTGGTCAGTTGCCGCAATCTCTTGATCTACCTAGCACCGATTCTCCAAAAGAGAGCTGTGTCGGTGTTTCATTATGCCCTCAACGACAACTCTTTTCTTGCGCTGGGCAAGTCCGAGACGCTTAGCGCCTACACGAACCTATTCGAACTGGTGGATAGAAAGAACAAGTTTTACGTAAGGAGGCCGACATCGAACCGGCCGGTCTTTGATATTGTCGCTACTGACTATGAAAAGGTGACGCCGCGCAAGGCGACCCGCTTCCAGGTCGCGCCCCCATTTGACCTAGAGGCGCGCGTGGACAGAATCGTTTGGAGCCGATACAGTCATGCCGGGCTGGTGGTAAACGACGACCTGCAAATTCTTCACTTTCGTGGGAACACCAGCCCGTATCTTCTGCCTGTTCCGGGAGAGGCAAGCTTCCACCTGCTCAAGATGGTTCGGCATCAACTGGCGGTAGAAATGGGGGAGGCCATCAACCAGGCGAGAAAACGGAAAGCTCCTGTCCGAAAGGAAGGCATTCCCCTGGAGCAGAACGGCGGTGTTCGGCACGTGAACCTGGAAGTCTTGCCAGTCGAAGGCCCCGCCAGCAAGGGACGGCATTTCTTGGTGCTGTTCGATACGGTCCGGTCGCCCGTCGGGGCGCCCGAGCCGCCCGCAGCCGGCGGAAGCGGCGAGATTAAGGAAAGTCGGCGAATCGCGAAACTGGATGCAGAGCTGGCCACAACCAAGGACTACCTGCAAGCGATTGTCAAAGAGCAGGAAGCCACCAACGAGGACCTCAGATCGGCCAACGAGGAGGTGTTGTCCACCAACGAGGAGTTGGAAAGCACCAATGAGGAACTGGAAACAGCCAAAGAAGAGCTCCAGTCGGTCAATGAGGAGCTCACCACACTGAACGAGGAGTTGCAGAACCGAAATGTCGAACTGGTGAGGCTCAGCGACGATTTGAGCAATTTGCTCACCGGAGTCGAGATCCCTATCATCATGTTGGGAATCGATCGGTGCATTCGCCGTTTTGCCCCCATGACGCAGAAAGCCCTCAACCTGATCCCCGGCGACATTGGGCGGCCGATCCACGATCTCAAGCTCAACATCGATCTGCCGGAGCTGGACCAGTGGATCACCGATGTGATAGACAACATGCGGACATTGGAAAGAGAGGTCCAGAACCGCGAGGGCCGCTGGTATTTCCTGCGGATGCGGCCGTACAAGACGGCGGAAAACAAAATTGACGGCGTGCTGATGTCGTTTGTCGATATCGACGGGCTCAAACGCAGCCTGGACGATGCCCGGGAAGCCCGCAATTTCGCGGAAGCGACTGTGGAGACGGTGCGGGAGCCTCTCATCGTGCTGAACCCTCAAATGCGAGTTCTGCGCGCGAACAGCGCCTTCTACCGGTACTTCAAGACTTTACCGGCGGACACCGAGAACAAGTTCGTCTACGACCTTGGCGACGGGCAGTGGAACATCCCGAGGCTGCGGGAATTGCTGGAGCAGATTCTCCCCAGACACAGCGTGTTCGAAGGCTTTGACATGGAACACGATTTCCCCGAGATCGGGTACCGGAAGATGTTGCTGAATGGCCGCCAGATCCATCGGGACGACCAGGACGTCAACATGATTCTTCTGGCCATGGAGGACATCACGGAGCGCAGCTCGGCTAGTGCTGTCTAACCGATTCCACGATCAGAGGCCGGCTTTGTCTGCGGGAAGGAATCTGACCGCGCCGACTTTTTCCTCCTCGAAGACGTCGCGTTGGCGGCCTTCAATTTGGCGCTCTGGCATTAAGTTAACTACTTTGACAACCCAGCGTTCCTGAAGCAGCGCGCTTCCCAACTAGTTCGGGATAGAAACGGGCTATGTACCGCTCTGCGGCATGGGAGTCGCGAAATTGCCCAGGAAAAGGGCGCGTAACGCCTGAGGAGTAGAGGACGTGAACCCTGAGCGACGTTGGCTGGGACGGCACGAAGGGTGACGCGCAAGGAACGAGGTTATAGGATACGCGAAGCCTCGCGGGCGGAATCGCACGCGCATTCGACTCTGAAACACCAGCCGGACGAGGGGAAGGGTTGGACATTGTCCGACCTTCTTTCTGTCGGACAAAGAGGGTGTTGACCTCTTTAAGCGGCTCGATCATTATAGCACCCTCACTCGCGGTGATACACAACTCATTTTCTCCACTCGGCATTGCATTTAGTGCCGGTTGACACTGACGCCGCTATTTCTGCCCCCCTGTTCCTAGCGACTGAAATTCGGTGCCGAGTCTCTGAGCAATGGTGGACTCTTCCACCAGCGCCATCGAGCGTTTGTAGGCCAGGCTCCTTCAGAGACTCTTGAATGTGGGTCTTGTACAGACCCGACTGATTCCGCGTCTCCCGGAGGGAAAGCTGTGAGCCTTCCCTCTGCCGCTGTGTAACGGGCCGAAAGTCGGAGAGGAACCTACCTTGCAGTAACCATATGCGGTCATTTGACGTTGGTCAGTAACCATACATGGTCGCTGGACCTCGTCAGTTAGAACATTTTTGAGCCCT
>JBGPHB010000637.1:0-4045 GCA_041484155.1 Bryobacteraceae bacterium | reverse complement strand
GGTTTGCCGTCCGCGGTGCGCGGGATACCCGGCGTGGCGTGGTTCAGCCACTGCGCCGCGAGCGGCCCGCCGATCACGGACGCGATCATCGACAAGAAAACGACAGGTGATTTCATAGTGTTACCTCCCGTGGCCCTGCGACGTCGGCTTCGGCCTTCGCGAATCGCAGAGCGCCTGCAGTTGCTGCTCATTGTACAGCGTTCGCTGTGCCTTTGGCACGAACACATCGGAGTTTCTACACTTCCGAACAGAACCCCGCCCTGACGGGCAGGGCTTTGCGGGTTTGCGCCCGTCCCCGGCATTCGTCAACCACGCCGGAAAGCCCCGCCCGTCAGGGCGGGGTTCTTTTTCAGAAATGTAGAGACTGCAGATTATCGTACTCGAAGTTTACTGGAGTGGCGAGCCTTGGCTGAAGCAATACAGCGTCCCGTCGTACGTCGGCACGTAAATCCGCCCCCCCGCTAGCGCGATTCCGTTGAAGTGAGAGAATCCCTTAATGGTCTCGCCGCTTGAGAACAGCACTTTGCCGGTCGCAGCGTCGAGCACGTACAGCGTCGCGTGCGCCGCCATGCCGATCCGGGCCGCCACGCTGTACTGCGCGCCGCTGGGGCTGATTTGCGCGGCATTGTCGCCATCCGCCAGCACAAACACCATGCCGTTGGCGACAATCGACGGCGTGGGCAGCCCCATGTTCACCGAATTCCACGCCGGCGTAAGCCCGGGCTTTCCGTCCTTCAGTTCCACCCTGAAGGCCATCACGCTGCCGCTGGGAGTCTCGCCATATTCGCGCGGGAATTTCACGCCTGCCGCCGGAGGACCGTTCGCCGGAGCGTACAACCAGCGCGTGCCCGACGAATCCTCCCAGGTGGTGAACGCTCCCCAGAATCCCTTGCCGCTCAGGTTCACTTCATCGTTGGCCAAGAGCGGACTGCGATACAGGGGCGTGCGATGATCTGCGCCGCCGAGCGATTTCGAATCGAGCAGAAAGATCACGCCTTCCTTGCCGCTGGCCGCGATCAACTCCCAGTTCTGGAACGGAAACACCACGGGGCTGATGTTGCCCATATCCAGATCCTTCTTAGTGATCCAGGCGCGATTCGCCGGCGTGTAATAATCGGCCAGCTTCAGATCCTTGCCGGAAAGCGCGATCACCGAATCCGAATACAGGTTCTTCGATGGATCGTACGCCCCGTCGCCGGTTTCAAAAACCACGCGGCCATCGCTGGTGACCGCCACGCCCGCGCGTCCCCACACGCCCGATCCGGGCGATCCGGTCTGGAAGTACGAGACCTTACGATCCGCGCTGGTGAGGTCCATCCCGTACACGCCTGAGGCGGCTCCGTTGCAGCCTTGCGACGTGGTGGAGTAGAGCATGCCGTTCGCCGCGTTCAGGCTCCACATTTTGGCGAACGCCGGCAGGAACTTGGTGGGCGGCATCAGGTCCTCGCCGCTGATCAGGTTGAAGGCGTGGAGCTTCCCGTCGCTCGCCAGAACGTAGAGGGCTTGGCCGCCGGCTGGCGCGAGTCCCAGGACGGGCGTCGCGGTGAGAGCATTGGGGCACAGCCACGTGGACGCACGCTGCGGACTCCCTTCCGTGGCCAGCGTCTTCTGCCAGTAGATCTTGCCCGTGTCGGCGTCGATGGCGTACAGCTTGTCGGAGGAACCGGCCACGATGGCCAGGTCGCGCACGCCCCTGTCCGTGTAGATTTGCGCGCGAGTCAGCGGAGCCGTCAGCCCGTGCAGCGCCATGGGCGCGTTATCGAGCTTGATGCTCCACTCCAGCTTCAACTTGGGCGCGGTCTCCGGCGTGATCTCGGTTTCGAGCTTGTTCCAGCCGGTGCGCTGCGCGTCGCCTCCGAACGTGGTCCAGGCTCCGCGGCTGTATTGGCCGAATGCGACTGCCGGGATCAGCATCGCGACGGTCAGGATCGGTTTCATCGTGAAAACTCACGGACAGTATACCGCGCGCTAGCAGACCTTCACTGGCGCAATCCGCCGAGCTGCACTTCAAACCCGTCCGGGTCCTTGATATGCAGACTGGTTTTGATGTCCCCCTGTACGATCTTCAGGCCCCGGCGCTTCAGCTCGGCTTCCACCGCTTCCTTCTCCTGATCCCAGTTGGCGAGCGTGTACGCGATGTGATCGACCTTCGGTGCGGGCTGACGGTTGCGAACGATGAGGATGTTATTGCCAAACGACAGGCGGCACTGCTTCCCGTCGTCGTCGGAGACCTTCATCCCGAACAGACCGGCATAGAAGTCACGAGTCTTGGCGTAATCGGTCACCTGATAGGACACGTGGTTGATGTTGGTGGCGTTGAGCACCTTGCCCTCGGCCGCGGCTGCCGGCACGCCGCTTACGGCGGATCCGGCGGTCACCGTGAGTGCCAGGTTCTGAATGAGCTGCCGCCTGGTCAGCTTTCCTTGCTCGAACTCGTGAACCAGTCTTGCGATGATGCGTTGCATAGTCCTTTCCTCCTCTGAAAGTGGCCGGGGTTCCAACCTGGCTCCCGGTTGGCATACAAGTATATACCCGGGCATGGCTTCGGACGTAGGAAAACGACAAGCAAAAGCATGTCCCACTGGCTCAGCAACCTCCGAAGCTACGTGACGAATCTCTACAGGTCCTGCGGTGCCCCGGCCTCAGGGAATGACAGAAGCCGAACGGAAATCCGGTCGAGGACAAGCTGCGCCTCCGAGTCAGTCAACCCAACTCCGAAACGAACGGTCCGCCCACCGCAGTCGAATCTGATTTTGCCGATCTGGAGAGGCATCAAGAAGCTCCCCGGGTGGTCACCCGGCATCGACCAGACTCGGGATTTGTCGTAGCGGAGGCGGCGGATGTCGTGGAGGGCGTAGTGTAGCGACGTACTGTACCAGCCTATTGAGACCTGAACCTGTATTCCCGACGAGGACAATTCCACGGTCTCCGTGCCCATCAGGATGTACAAGAGCTGGGCAGCGGCCATGATACCCCCAAACGCACAAACCACGAACAAACCCTCGGTCACTATGCCGTGCTGTAGGGATGCAGCCCCAAAGAAGCTGGGCCAGTATCGAACCACTCCGTATAGAAAGACGATCAACAAAGCGGAGATGCCTGCGACGATCACCGGGCCCCGCGGAGCGAGGATGTCGATGCGAAGAATCTCGGGTGTGTCCGAGACGCGTACGCGGGACCGTACGGATTCGTTGGGCTCCACGCTCAGATTGTATGACAATACGCCAGGATTCATTCCGTGATCTAGCAGCCCGTGGCAGAAAGTAATTGCAGGCCGGGGGCTGTCTGGGCGCGTGCTCGATCCGCCGACAGTGTGATCAACCCAAGCACCGCTGCCGCAGCGGTCAATCGGACCCGATTTCCCTGGGATATCGCAAGCTCCCTACTGACCCAGTGGTACCGAAATGCCGATGAGGTCGGTGGCGCCATTACCGAGCAGCGGTCTCTCCCACTTCACGATTCCGCGCGGGATTCCCGCGTTCGCGCCCTTTCCCGATAGCGTGATGGTGAACGTCTTCTTTTCGCCCGGCGCCAGCCTGGCGATTTGAAACTCCGCGGCCTGGGAATTCGAGATCGGATCGCGGTGGACACCCGTATAACCGCCGCCTGTAGTTGCCACGACCACAGTCGTCGTTTCTTCCGGGTCCCTTCCTTTTAGCAGCGGAAGCGTAACGGTGAGGTACTCCGCGGTAAGACCCTTGCCGGGCAGGCCGCCATGATTGACGTTGATCGTATAGGTGGTGCCATTGGCCCCTGAAACTCCCGCGCTGACATCCCCATTGATGGGAACGCGAAGCCCTTGCTCGACGGCGAAGAATCGCCAGATCTCGAGCAGCGTTCCTTCGGATACCTGCTGTTTGGTGAAGTTGCCCATGCGGAGATGACGGGCGTTGGCATGGCCGGGAGCCGAGGTGTGCTCCCACACTTCATCTTTGAACCATTCGAAGTCCGCCCCTCTGCCGCCTGCGGTTCTGCGCGGATTCGCCATGATGGGGCCGTGACATTGCCCGCAGCCGGTGGAAATCATCAGCTTTTGCGCCGGTGT
>JBGPHB010000636.1:0-4048 GCA_041484155.1 Bryobacteraceae bacterium | reverse complement strand
TCCGTGGGGTGCGCCGCCGCGCGGAGTCTCGCGTGAAGCTGCGCGCAAGTCTTCTCCAGTCGTTCGACGATGCGCCACACGTTCGCGCGTGGCCGCTCGGGCTCGTCCACGGGCAGACTCCACACCGGCTCGCCCTCGACGAAATCGTCTCCGAGCGCGGCGCGCTCGTGCCCAATGCGCTCCGGCACGAACGGATTACAGTAGAGTAGTTCGGACACCGATTGTAGAAAGGCCCGCTCACTCGCAGACAGGAACACCATGACTGTACATAAATTGTATGTGAATGTTCGTTAGATGTACACCGCGAATCGCTTACTGTTTTGGTAAGTTATTGATTTATATAATCACTGTAGATGGTGCCAGCCGTGCCAACAGAGGTCCATAGATGAACAACACCTTCCGCGACCTCGTTAAGAAACAGGGATTCCAGGCGTTCCTCTGGACCCAACTGTTCGGCGCATTCAACGATAATGTCTACAAAATCATCGTCTCGATGCGCGCCGTGCACGTAGCCACGCGATCGGGCATCGATTACCTATCCCTGGCCAGTGCTGTATTCGTGCTGCCGTTCTTGCTCTTCTCCGGCTACTCCGGGCACCTCGCTGACGCCGTGAGTAAACGGAAGGTCATGATCTCGGTGAAGGTGTTCGAGGTCGGGGTCATGGGGCTCGGCTTGGTGGCGTTCTTCTCAACCCGGATCGAATGGATGCTGGTGGTGCTGTTCCTTATGGGGCTCCACTCCACTCTGTTCAGTCCGGCCAAGTACGGTATCGTCCCGGAGATGCTCCCCGACAAGGATCTGTCGCGGGCGAACGCGCTGCTCGAGATGAGCACCTTCGTCGCGATCGTTCTGGGAACTTCCATCGGGTCGCTTCTGTATTCGAGGTGGCATGCGGAGCCTTGGAAAATGGGCATCGTCATGGTGGCAGTCGCCGCCGCCGGGCTCGCGACCAGCTTCAGGATCACTCGCGTTCCGGGCGCTGGCGCGACCAATCCGTTCCGCTTCAACCCGTTTGCCGAAGTGATTGCCGGCACCAGGCATCTGCTCCAAGACCGTCCACTGTGGCTGACCGTCCTCGGAATTTCATACTTCTGGTTCCTGGGCACGCTGTTTCAGTTGGACCTCCTGCTGTTTGGGACGGAAGTGTTGAAGGTCGGCGATCTTCAGATCGGGCTCATGGTGACCTGCCTCGCCGTCGGGATCGGCGTGGGGAGTATGCTGGCCGGACGCCTCTCCGGCGACAAGGTCGAGCTCGGGCTGGTACCCCTGGGATCGATCCTCATGGCGTTCTTTTCGGTGGTGCTGTACGCCTCGAAAGGGTCGTATCTCGCTTCGGTGATTGCGCTCGCGTGTCTCGGGCTTTCGAGCGGCCTGTTCATCGTGCCCCTGAACGCCTACCTTCAGCAGCGCAGTGGGAGCCACGAGAAAGGCCGCGCGATCGCGACCAACAATTTTTACAACACGGTGGGCCTGTTGCTGGCTTCCGCAGCCCTGTGGCTGCTGCACTCGCGGCTGCGTCTCTCGCCCGCCACGCTGATTCTGATATCCGGATTCGTCACTTTGCTGGCGACGGTCTATATGATGACCGTGGTTTCGGATTTTCTGGTGCGCTTCCTCCTCTGGATGCTGACACATACCGTCTTCAGAATCCGGATCCTGGGTCAGGAAAACGTGCCGTTCCGGGGACCGGCGTTACTGGTGGCGAATCACATGTCGCACGTAGACGGCTTCCTAATCGGCGCCTGCGTCCAGCGCTTCGTCCGGTTCATGGTTTGGAAGCCCTACTACGACAGCCAAGCGCTTCATTGGTTCTTTCGTTTGACGAAGGCGATTCCCGTCGGGACATCCGGCCCGCGCGACGTGGTGGAATCCATTCGCCACGCCCGCACGGAGCTGGCGGCAGGCCATGTCGTCTGCATCTTCGCGGAAGGCGCGATCAGCCGGACCGGAAACCTGCTGCCCTTCAAGCGGGGCCTGGAGAAAATTGTGGCAGGGATGGATGTGCCGGTGATTCCAGTTCACCTGGACCGCCTGTGGGGCAGCATCTTCAGCTTCGAGCGCGGCAGATTCTTCTGGAAATGGCCGAAGCACATCCCTTACCCGGTGACGGTGTCCTTCGGTCAGCCGATGCCGCCGGCGTCGGCGACGGCGCATCAGGTCCGCCAATCCATCCTGGAGTTGGGCAGCCGCGCGGCGGAGCAGCGCAAGAGCGGCGGGGATCTGCTGCCTCTGCGCTTTATTCGCACCGCACGGAAAAAATGGTCGAAATTCGCCATGGCGGATTCCAGCGGCCGCGAGCTGACCTACGGCAGGGCGCTGGCGGGGAGTCTCCTCATCGCGCAATGGATGCGGCGTGAGCACCGCAGTGAAGCAATGCTGGGCGTGCTGCTGCCTTCCACCGTAGGCGGCGCTTTGACCAATATCGCGATCAGCCTGGCCGGCAAGGTACCGGTAAACCTCAACTTCACGGCGGGCAGCGAAGCCATGGCGTATGCGGTCGCGCAATGCCACATCCGGACCACGGTGACCTCGCGGACATTTCTCTCCAAGGCGAAGATCGAAGCGCCGGCCGGCGCTGTGTTCATCGAAGACGTGCTGGCCCGAGCCGGCAAATTCGCGAAACTCCGGGCCTATCTCGCGGCGCGGCTGCTGCCTGCACCCATGCTGCTCGGAAATCGCCGGCTCACGCCGGACTCGACGGCTGCCGTTATCTTCTCCAGCGGCAGCACCGGGACGCCCAAGGGCGTGATCCTGTCCCATCACAACCTCATTTCGAATATCGAAGCCATGGCCCAGGTGTTCTGGATTGGAGAGCGGGATCGCATCGTGGGCGTGCTTCCGTTCTTTCACTCGTTCGGGTTTACGGTCACGATCTGGTTTCCGCTCCTCTCCGGTTGTGGCGCGATTTACCACCCCAATCCGACCGATGCCAAAGCCATTGGAGAGCTGGTGGCGAAGTACCGCGGAACTTTCCTCCTGTCGACGCCGACGTTCTGCTCCACCTATATGCGCAAGTGCTCGAAGGAGGATTTCGCATCGCTGCGTTTCGTGCTCCTAGGCGCCGAGAAGCTGCGCGAGCAGGTCGCCGCCGCGTTTCACGAAAAGTTCGGCGTGAAGTTGCTGGAAGGCTACGGATGCACCGAGATGTCGCCGGTTGTTTCCGTCAACACACCCGATTTCGAAGCCGGCAAGGCAACGCAACTCGGCGGCAAACCGGGGACAGTGGGGCATCCGCTGCCGGGCATCGCCGTCAAAGTGGTCGATCCGGACACGCTGCAACCGCTGCCCGCCAACGAAGCAGGTTTACTGCTGGTGAAGGGACCGAACCGGATGGTGGGCTACCTCAACCAGCCGGAGCGGACCGCGGAGGTCGTGCGGGACGGATGGTATTCCACCGGCGACATCGCGACGGTGGACGACGAGGGTTTCATCCGCATCACCGACCGGCTCTCGCGATTCAGCAAAATCGCCGGCGAGATGGTGCCGCATCTGAAAGTGGAAGAGGCCGTCTACGCGATCATCGGTGAGCACGCTTGCGTGGTGACCGGGATTCCCGATGACCAGCGCGGCGAGCGGCTCGTGGTGCTGTATACCCGACCGGACCTGGAGCCCGGTGAATTGTGGAAGCGTCTCTCGGAAACCGACTTGCCACGTCTTTGGTTGCCGAAGCCTGACAGCATTTGCCAGGTCGACTCGCTGCCCATGCTCGGCACCGGCAAGCTGGACCTTCGCGCGGTCAAGGATCTCGCGAGAGGCTTGGCCTGTCAAGCGTAGCATCAGCCCGCTCCCTAACGGTCGCGGTTCGGTATCGGCACCTTGCGCACCGAACCGCGACCGTCAGGGAGCGGGCTGAGAAACTTCTTACACTTACGGAGCGGTTTTAGTGCGCTTCCACCGGAAACACGAACGTCTCACCCGCTGCATTCACAATCAGGCGTCCCGATCCGAGCGGCTTGCCCTGGTTCGGATAAAACACAGCGCCATCGGTGGACTGGCCGGGTGCGAGCTTCGTGCTCACTAGCGCGATCGCGGACGCAGCAGCGGCGG
>JBGPHB010000635.1:0-4051 GCA_041484155.1 Bryobacteraceae bacterium | reverse complement strand
GGATCGAGCAGCTCCTCCATCCCTCCTTCCGTGGCAGTAGCGCAGGGCCATGCCCAGCCGTTGCTTTTCAGGGCATGGCCCAGCGCCACAGTCTCCGCAAGCTTCCTCCACGCCGACTTGCGGCCGCGCTCGGAGTAAGAAAGAATCAGCCGCTCCTCAGCGCGCGTCATGGCGACGTACAAGAGTCGATTCTCTTCGGCTTCTTCTCTCCGCTTCAACTCTTCGATCACCGCCGCGTGCGCGCTATCGGATTGTCCCTTGCCACTCGCCGGGTTGCGCCACTTGGCGCCCAAGCCCTTCCCGGGCAAGAAGGCGATGACCGGCTTGCGCCTGTCAGTTCCGCGGTGCAGCGCGCTCACGAAAACCACCTTGAACTCGAGTCCCTTGGCGGCGTGAATGGTCATTAGACGTACGACATTGCCGGCATCAGGCGGCGGCGCCTCGGCTTCCGACTGCGTTGCCCGCAAAGCCTCCAGGTCCTCGAGCAGCTCCGCAAGCTGGCGCGCCCCGTTTCGCCTCACATACGCGAGAAGCTTGTCGATATTCGCCCGCGCACGCTCTGGAAGACCGGCGAGATAGCCCGACTCATCGAGCGCCGTGGCCAGCAAACGATCCGGCGCAAGAAATCCGGCCAGCGGCCGTAACCGCCCGAACCGCGTTTCGAACGCTTCCTGCCAGCCCTCGCGACCAATCCGGAAAATCTCCTCGTCGCTCATCCCGGCGAACGGGCTCCGCAGCACGCCGATCAGCGCGATCTCATCCAGCGGATTGACCAGAACCGCGAGCAGCGCCAACAAGTCGCGGATTTCGCGAGCCTCGAGGAACGTCCGGCCCCCGCTCACCAGGAAGGGAATACCGGCCTGGTCGAGCGCACGCTCAAAAGGCCCGGTCGAGCCTAAAGCTCGTACCAGAATCGCGATGTCGTGGTAAACGGGTTCGTCCTTATCTGCGAGTTCCCGGATGCGGGCGGCGACGAGCTCGGCCTCTAACTCCGGGGTCTGAGCCACCAGCCGTTCCACCGCAGGCGTGGCAGCCGGCGGGAATTGTCTTGCCGCGATGAGGGGCCTCGGTTCGATGCCCGGTTGGCCGTCCAGCAGGCGCGAGACCGCCGCCAGAATCTCGGGCCGGCTGCGGTGATTCTCACGCAGATCGTCGACGGCCGCCCCGGCGGCTTCCAGTCCCCGGCGGTACTCCTCGAAAACCGCGGGCTCCGCATGGCGGAATCCGTAAATGGATTGGTTGATGTCACCGACGGCGAACATCCTTCGGCGGATCAGATCGGCCAGCCGCCACTGCAAGCGGTTGGTGTCCTGCATCTCGTCCATCAGGATTTCGTCGAATCGCCCAGCGGTCTCCTGCCGGATCGCGTCGTCGGATTCAAGCAGACGGATGGTGTCTTGTTCCAGATCGCCGAAATCGAGCGCGGCGTCAGCACGTTTCTTTTCGCGATAGAGCGCGTCGATGCGGGTCACCGCGGCCCGCAGCAGATCGAGCAAATCTGCATTCCGCGCCGCCAGCCATTGCATCTCGAGAAGCGGGACAATTTCTTTCTTTAGCTCGCGGGCGGGACCGCTCTTTGACACGCTGCCCAGACGGACGCCACTGAGACGGCTGGTCACTACGAAATGCTCCCGGTTCAGAGGCGCCGAGGGAAGCGCCAAGAATTCGGCTGCCCATTCTCGAAACTTCCCCGCCTGGGTACCTGTCTCGGTGTCAACACTACGCGCCAGCTCTCGCGCACGAGGCCACAAGTCGGACGGCGCTTGCGGGGACGGAAGCTCCCGCAAGCCAGCGATGCGCAACTCTTCATACACATCCAGCAGGCTGCGGGCGAGATCGGGCTGCCGGCCGTCGTCTTGGGTCGATAGGTCCAGCGCCCCCATCAGACGGCGCATTTCGTCAGGCCGCTCCTGTAACAATCCGTCGAGGGCTTCTTCCGCGGCCTCGCGCGCCAGGCGCTCCGCGAGTGGCTGATCGAGCACGGTAAAATCGGGCGCAAGACCAGCCGCGATGGCATGCTCACGCAGCAGGCGAGCGCAAAACCCGTCAATGGTCGAAACCCACGCTCGCTCGATCGACTCCCGCAAGTCGGGGCGAGCCGCGAATCGTGCGATCAGCCGCTCCTTAATCTCCGTTGCGGCTTTCTCCGTGAAGGTAATTGCAAGAACCCGTGTGGGGGCGACTCCGCGCTCCTCCACCAGCCAGGCGAACCTCTCGATCAGTACGGTGGTCTTGCCCGACCCAGGCCCGGCCACTACGCACACATCCTGTCCCGTGCGTCGCACGGCATGTTCTTGCGCGCTCGTCACACCCCGCCCGCCCTTAGCACCGTGGCGGCCGTCTCCACGCGACAGATGTCACGGAAGTCGCACCAGGCACACTTCTTTGCCTCCGCCGGCTGCGGTGCAATCCGCCCAGCCGTAATCGCCTCGAACGAAGCCACCGCCTTGGCGGCCGCGGTATCCATCAGCTCCTCCAGCCCCGCGCGCGTTTCCCCGATCTTCTCGAGCCCTGGAATCGGCACGTGCCAGCCGTCCCAAACGACCTCCTTGCGCAGCCCGCAGTACAGCATCCCCGCCGGAACCAGCCCAAACTGCCGATCGGCCGCTAGCAAGTACAACCCGCCCTGCACCAGGTTACCGGAATCAGTCTGGTCCACACGCTCGCGAATTTTGTTTGCGGCGCTGTGCTTGTAATCGATCACCAACGCCTCATTTTGCGGCCCGGTATCCAGCCGGTCGATTCGGCCCGTGATGCTGAGCAGAGGATTCAAAGGGAAGCTGAATTTTTCCTCGACGCGACTATCCCAGCCGAGCGCCACCTGGCGGTCCTCCAGGAAAGCCTCGAAGTGGCGAAGCAATTCCAGGCGCACCGCCTCCGTCCGATAACTCGCCGGAATGCGGGCGCGGCGGATTTCCTCGGCAAACACCCGGTCGAAATCGCGCTCCGCCAGCGCCCGGTGCAAAATACTGCCCTGGACGAGCTGATCGAGCCGGTCGCGCGGCGCCGGCGGCCGCGCGCGAAGGCGCAGCGTCTTGGCCGCGAAAAATTGGAAGGGACATTGCAAGAAGCTCTCGATCGACGTCGGCGACAGCGTCCGATGAGTGTGCGCGAGCCGCTCCAGCAGTGCTGAATCCTGAATCGAGCCGGATGTCACCAAGGGACGTTCGCGTAAAGGCTTCGGGCGTACGCGAGTCTCGCAAGCAACTGCTTCAATGCCCTGTACGAAGAACGAGGGCAGGGTTTTCTCGCCCTTCTCGTTGAAACGTGCATGACTCAGCACCACTTCTTCGGTGGCCCTTGTGATCGCGAGTTCGAAGAGAAACCGCTCCTCGGTCTGCTGATCCGCCGACGTCTTGAGGCCGGCGCGACGGCGCGCGGCGTCGTTGAGCAAAGGATCTTCGCGATGATACTGAGGGAAATGGCGCTCCACCAGCCCGCAGACGAACACAATGGGCCATTCCCATTGGCGGGCCTCGAAAACGTCCACAACGTGAACCACGTTGCGACGCCGGTCGGCGACCCGTAACGACTCCAGCTCGAGGGCGAGGTCCGCCTGCTGCCAGAACTGCTCGAGCGTCATCCGCCCGGCGCCCGCGAGTGCCGCGCCAGTCGCATCCATCGTGGCATCGAAGGCGTCCAGCGCAGCGGCTGTAGAGCGCCAGACGTGCATCTGCTCGCGGGAGGTCCGATCCGTGACGACGGGCTCCGGCACGAAAGAGCCCAGAGACTTCAGGCGTGCGGCCCAGTCCTGCGAATCCAAACGATCCTGACGCCAGGGATCCAGCTTGGCTAACGACTCCATTCCTGGTAAGGGAAGCCCCGCGTTCGGGAGCCTTTCCCGCAGCGCGAAGTCGAAGCGGTCTCCCGCGAGAGTAGCGCCGAGTCCTGAAACCGGCATCCGCAAGAGGGTCAGGAGCGACGCGTGGTCCCAACCCTCGAGCATTGCGCGAACCAGGCCGCTCAGGTAAGTCGCCGCCGGGTGCGTCGCCAGTGAGTCTGAGAAGTAGAACCTCGCGGGAATACCGAAGCGGGCGAGCGTCGTCTCGAG
>JBGPHB010000634.1:0-4063 GCA_041484155.1 Bryobacteraceae bacterium | reverse complement strand
GCGCCCAAGAGTGTTCGCGGCTATATGGGGGACGCGCGCGGCCATTGGGAGCGCGACACGCTGGTGATCGATACGACCAATTTCATCGGCACGAACGACTTCCATGGAGCTGACGAAAACCTGCATCTGACCGAGCGTCTGACTCGCACGGACGCCGATACGATCCTGTACGAGTTTACGGTCGAGGATCCCACGGCGTTTAGCAGACCCTGGAGCGGTGCGATTCCCATGAGAAAGACTCAGGAAGGAATCGCAGCTTATGAATGCCACGAAGGGAATTACTCCATGACGAACATCCTTGCGGGCGCGCGCGCCGAAGAGAAGAGGGCCGCCGGGAAGGGACCGAAATGAGCCCGACGCGGGTTGGGTCATAGGGCTAGCTCCTTTGGCCGTGGAAAGGATCGGCACCGATGGTGCCGCGGAGTTCGCGCAAGTATGACGGACTGCTCACGCGGGCCAGTTCGCGGCGCACGAGTTCGCGACGATTCTCCAGATCAATGGAGCTTCCACGAAACGCCTCGATCGCCGCGGCATGACGCCGCCACAGAGCCGTGTCCCGTTCTTGCTTGACCGATAGGCGCTCCTGGTACCAGTCGCTGGCGAGCAGGGTTTCGCGCAGAAACATTGCACGGATTTCGGGGGCGTCGACGCGAGCCCCTTGATAGCTGCCGTGCGCCATGATGTGCAGCAGGGCCTTCAGCGGAGGACAGGCCGCGTGAACGCTGCCGTCTTCAAAGCACTGGAGGGCCACGCGCCGCTGCGCCTCCACGATGGCGTCTACGCCCGCCGCGAAGAGTTCCAAATCCTGCTGTTCCGGCCTCAGCATCTCGTCGGGGAAGACCGAGCCGGGCGTTTCGAAGATGCGGCCCAGGAAGTGGTCGACGAATCGGGAAGTAATCCGGAAGCCCAGGCGGCTGGCGAGCAGTGTGCGCCCGCCGAGCGACAGGTCGTCCACTTTTTCCAGGAATCCATGCTCGATCAGAAAGCGCGGGTCCCGTTCGGCCACGCGCATGCGGCACCAGATCTCGGGAACCAGCAGGCTGACGTCGTGATCCACGCGCACGTTCGGACCCACGTAACCGGCCGACGTGGTGAACCCGGCGTACCCGGTCAGAATCGCGGACACCAGGGCATTGTTGAGATCGACCACCGGCCAGAGTGCGTTGAACGGTCCCTTGGTGAGGGCGCCCTCACTGCCGAATCCGATCGTCGACGGAGATTTGCCGGTCAAACTGGAGATGAATTCCATGAACAGCTCGGGCAGCTCCTGATAGTGGATCGGACCGTAGACGGCGAGCGGGGGCTGACCGATCTTAGGATCCGGCGGGCTGTTTCTGCGTCCGGAAAGCACGGCGTTTACCGGAAAATGGACGGGCCGTCCGGCGGGGACTCCGCGCTCCAGGCGGGCCGCGACTTCGGTGAGGTAGGTTTCCCTGGGCGCCACCAGATCGGGCCGCTTCTGCAAGTAGCGCGGGTTTTTCGAGGGCTTACCGTCCACCAGCCGGGGGTGTGCGGAGGAAACCACGTAGGCCGGGCCGCCGTCGCCGTTCCTGGCAAAGCCTTCCAGCAGGCGCTTCATCGGATCGGTGTAGCGATCGAACTCCACCACGTGTTCCACCATGCCCAAGGCCCGCTCGATCGAGATCGGCTCATAGTTCGATAGAAACGTATCGCCGCTGGCGATGTCCGCCTCGGCCTGCCGGTCGGCGCCGCGATGAATCGCATCATCCGGGCGTTGGAACAGGAGCAGCTCGCAGTTGGCCACTAGCTTGACGCTGGGATTCGCGTACTCGGGATCGAGGTCGTTCAGGCTCTCCCTGGGCAGGACGACGGAAGCGGTGATATCGTCTTCGAATTGAACTTTGTCGGCGGGGAAAAAATCGGGCCGCAGCTTGTAGATCCGCCAGGAGCCGTCGGGGTCATAGCCGACTCGCAGATAGTTGCTGATCAGCTTCTGATCGTCGAACTTGAGTTCGTGTCCCAGAAAACCGTTGATGCGATCGACCGTGAAATGCTCTCGCCATTGCTCGCCCCATTCAGGCCGGTAGTAGCGCTTGACGGTGAACACGAGCTGGCGCGTGGTCTGACGCAATTGCCGAAGCCAGTCGTTGTACGTATCGGTGTAATGTGGCGAGGGCGTCAAAAGCTGGATGACCGAGCCGAGCGTGCGCTCCAGGCTCAGAATCGACCGGCGCTTGCGGGCATCCGCGGAGCCTTCCTTGAAAATCGCCGAACAATCCATCTTCAGGATTTCCGCGACTTCGTCCATATCGCGGTGATAGTCGCGAACGAAGACCGGTCCTTGCAGTAGCGCGTTGGCGATGGATTTGGAGATTTCCGATTTGCCTCCGCCGGAAACGGTGCAGGGCTTGTGGCAGAGCGTACCGCGAGGCCGCGTGCCGACCAGCCGCCAGGCCCCCGCGGAGTGTTTTTCGAGGCGGATGCGGAAGCCGGAGGGCAGCACGTAGGTCGCACCCGCGCGCAGCGTCAGCTCTTCACGGTCCCATCGGACATAACCATCTCGAAGTTGGAACATCGCGTTTTCCGGCAGGTAGTAGATGTCGGGATGCCGGCGGTCGACCGCATACCGGCCCGGCCGGAGTTCCACCAATTCACCCAGAATGCGCATCCCGTCTTCGAAGGAGGTCTTCTTCAGGCTCACGGTCCGGCTGGCATCGAAGTCCTGTCCCAAAACATAGGCGGCCGACGCCATCGCGCCGCCGGCGTGTTCTTCTTCGCACATCCCATACAGGTTGGCTGCGAAGCTGATCTGGGTTTTGACCTCTTTCTTGCAATAGCCGTAGTAGTTGTCCGCGATGATGGTCACGATCACTCCGCGATGATCGCGGCAACATATCTTGAAGGCGTTCCCGCCGCTGTAGAGTTCATCCGGATCGCGCCAGCACATTCCGTCGCGTTTCTGCCGATCCGTCGCGTCGGTCTCGTGTGGAAGGCCCAGGGCGGCCTTCTTCAGACCGGCGATGTGGGGCGCAACGATCACGCATCCGGTATGGCCGGTCCAGTGCGCCACGTCGAGGGCAGCGTCATTCTCGGGAAGATGCGGATCGCCGGCATTCCCAAAGATCGATTCCACGAAATCGAGGTTGCTGACCAGGCTCCCTGGCGCGAAAAAGCGGATTTCCATGGTCTTTTCCGGATCGGTTCCGGTGGCCGGACAAACCAGGGGGCGCAACAGCAAGGAGACGAACAGCCGGGCCTGCTCCGCGAAGGGGAGGGTCAGCACGTCATCGGGAGGTTGGAGCGCGGCGGCTAGAAGCGCGGCAAACGCCGGAGTGGGCACGGCCAGCTTGTCGGCGGGAACCGGGAAGCCGCCCTCGGCGATGTGGAACACCCCCTGCGTGGTGCGCCGGTCGCTGAGCGGGTTGTGCAGCACACCTTGCGGGATGCGGTACGACCGCAGATAGGGAGACGAAAAAGTGTTCCCATCCGGTGGCAGGGACATGATTCGCGCCAGCCCCGCGCGATCCAGAACAAATGCGTTCGCAGGCAGGCGTGGCGCGCAGCCGGGCAAGTACGCGTCCAGAAAAGACTGAATCCGCATATCGGCCGGACACAGGTTTTGGCCGAGAAGCTGATCCTTTTGGTGGTAGCTGCGAAGGAGCGGCCCGACGGTTTCGAGCAGCAGGGGGTCGGTGCTACGCGCGATGGGCTGCCCGAGCGCGGCTAGCTTGAGGTCGAGATAGCGGGCGAGTTCGGACATACAGGCGCCTTCAGATCGCGTCGGGGGACAAACGGGGTCGGGCGGGAAACGTTCGCGAGAATAGCGCGCGTTCCTGGCGCGCCGGTGACGAAAGTTTAGCTTAGCACGGCTGCGCCATAATCCGACCACGTCTAAAGAGGTCCGCGACGGCCCCGGCACGAAAAACGCAGCAACAAAACGAACCCAAGAAGTTATTGAAACCAAAGGGACGCGCATTTTGGGCATGTGGATTCTTCCGGAAAGCACACGGGCCGCAGCCACAACTAGGACACTCGTTGAGCGGCCTCCAATTCAAGGTTTAGCGTCTGTCGGGGCTGAAGCGGGACGATGAAGGGCGCAATT
>JBGPHB010000633.1:0-4076 GCA_041484155.1 Bryobacteraceae bacterium | reverse complement strand
ACTCCCGCTCACAATCCCGAATTGCGGATTGCCGAGCGACGTGTTGGGGTCGGTGAACTGCACGCGATTGAACAGATTGAAGAACTCTGTTCGGAGCTGAAGACTAATGCGCTCATTGATTGGGATGGACTTGCGAATGGTGAGATCGTAGTTTGCAATTCCGTGGCTGCGCAGGGTCGGATCGGTGCGCGACTCGTTGCCGAAGGTGAAAGACGCCGGTTGGGCGAATGCCGCGGTGTTGAACCATTTGCCGATCCGGCTTTGCGCCGAGCCGTCGATGGACTTGTCGGCGCTGATCACATTTGGTCGCGAGCCGCCACCGAAGGAATTGGTCAGATTGTTGGCGGTCGTCAGGGTCAGCGGATAGCCTCCCTGGAATGTGGTCACACCGTTGATGCCCCATCCGGAGAGTATCTTGTCGCCGATTCCGCTCACGCTGCCCAGGAACTTCTTGCCCTTGCCCACCGGCAGATCCACCACGTAGCTGATCACCAGCCGCTGCGGAACGTCGAAGCTCGCCTGAGCTTTTTCCAGTCGCAAGTTGCTCGGATTCTGAACTCCTCCAACCCCGTGGCCGGCTTCGAGCCAGGAGGTCAGCGTATCGGTGTCGCTCAGCAATTTCGCCCACGTGTAGGAGGCCTGCACCATGCCGCCCGCGTGGAATCGCTTAACGAGGCGAACCTGCATCGCGTTATAGGTCGAGGAACCGCGCTGAGCGGCGGCGTCGGATAAGTTGAGGAACTGGGGATATGGCCGCAGGAGCTGACCCGCCGTTTCGGTAGCGCGCCCCAATTCACCTCCACTCGCCGGGATGGCGCCAAAGAATGGATTACTCACGGTGGCCAGTAAGGCCGAACCGCGCGCCATATCCTGCTCGGAGATCATGTTGATGGCGAGCTGGGAGAACGAGAGGTGCGTCGCCTTCGATCCGGCGTAGCCGGCGTTGAGCACGAAACCACTGCCGAGCTGGCGCTGGATCTCCAGATTCCACTGCTGCACATAGGGCGTCGGCTGATCCGCGATCGGCGCCCGGAAGCTTGCGCCCTCGAATGCGCGCAGGCGTGCGATGTCGTGTCCCGGCGGCACGATCACGCCGTTCGGGAACGGATTGCTAAGCGTGTCGAGCGGCGTCAGACCGCCGTCCGCGGAAGTGACCATGGTCGTGGTGGCCGAGTTGACCGGAGATTGGAACGGAGCCATGCTGTAGTTGATCTGTTCTGAGGACACCCAGGAAAGACCATAGCCGCCTCGAATCACGGTGTCCTTCGTCAGGCTATAGGCAAATCCGAGTCGCGGCGCGAAAAGCGGATTGTAGGAGAGCTGATGACGATCGGGATGGGCCGGCGAGTTGACTAACGCCATCTGCCCGTGCAGATTCAAGCCAACCTGTTGGCCGAGCGGATCGGTAGCGCCAGGCAGGAACACGGCGATGCGGTCATAATTCTCCGTAAACGACCCCACGATGTCCATGCGGATTCCCAGGTTGAGTGTCAGCTTGTTGGAGGCGCGGAAAGAATCGGCGAGATAGTAGCCCTGGTAGTATTGCCGTTGCGCGTCGAGCGCCGCGCCGGCCACGCTTCCACTCGTCGGAGTGCCGAGCAGATACGAGGCGAACGGATATCCTGTATTCCCCGGACTCAGGGGATTCGCGGCCGTAAACACGTTGGTGAAATTAAAACTTCCGGCCGCGGTGTTGCTCTGGACGAAGTTCCAGTCGTAGCGGCGTGCTTCGCCGCCGAATTTCAAAGTATGCCGGCCCAGGATTTTCGTTACGCTCCCGTTGAGCGAGTAGTGATTATTGATACTCCGGATGAACACGCCGCTGAAACCGGCGAACCCGGTTACGGCAGGCAATGGGGCAACCGGCAATGAGAATTGAGTGGCCAGTTTGGTCCAAGCCGGACCGTACTGCGACAAATCCGTTCCGGTCTGCTGAGGACGGAAGGCGTGCAGGGCGCGCAGATACGAGGCGCGGAAGTCGACAATCGTCGTCGGATTAAAAGTATAGGTGTCGCCGAAAACGAAGCCGTTCGCTCCGTAGAGGGTATTGAGGCCGCCAAAGTTCTTCTGGAATGGATCGGACGGAAGGCTGGTTCCATCCCAGTAGGTGTAGCGCAGGAAGAGCCTCTGCTTATCGCTCATGTTGTAGTCGCCGCGCACGTTGTACTGATTCTGGTTTCCGCCGAGGTTTGTGTTGCCGGCGAAGTTGTTCACGTTACCCGGCAGGTTTGGCGTCCCCCAGACATTCATGAGAACTTTCGCTGTCGAGTCGAATCGCGCCGCAGGGATTTTATTGTTGGGAAACGGCGCGCGCGTCGATTGCCCTGCAGGACACGCCGCGGTGCCCTGCAAGCCGCAGGTCGTGTACGGATCGTAGATGGCCGGAAGTCCGGTGAAATCGCCAGATCGCATGGCGTCTGTCGGCACAGTAACCAGCGTGGGCCGCCCGTTGCGGAGTGCGAAGCCATCCCAAGCGAAGAAACCAAAGAGTTTATCCTTGATTGCCGGTCCGCCGGCGGTGACGCCATATTGATTTTGCGTAAACGACGCGCGGGGCACGCCGGAGCGGTTGTTGAAGAAGTCATTTGCGTTCAAAACGCGGTTCCGAAGGTACTCGTAAGCGCTTCCATGCAGAGTGTTCGTCCCGGGCTTGGAGGTGTACTCGATAAATCCACCGCTGGTATGGCCATACTGAGCGGAAAAGGAGGTCGTGATGACCTTGACTTCCTGGATGCTCTCGATCGGGGGCGCGCTTTCTTGACTCTGCTGGTGGCCGACGGCGTAACCGAAGGCGGCGCCATCAAAGAAATTTTCGGTCGCCATGGCCTGGCCGCCATTGATGCGGGAGTTGAACTGGCTGCCGCGGAACATCGGATCGCCGTTCGGTTTCATGGGAAGGTAGCCGGGTTGGATCTGAAGCAATGACTCTGCCAAGCGGACGTCGGCGCCCATCACTACCGGAAGGTCGCTGTAGTACTTTTCATCCACGGTGTGGCTCACGTCAGGCGTGGTGACATTGAGGTCCTCAGCACCTGCTTTAACTTCCACCGATTCCGAGACGGAGCCAATCGCCAGAGCGACATCCTTGCGAATCGTTTCTGCGCCCTGAAGCACGATCCCCGAATTCACTGCTGTCTTGAATCCCGAATGCTCGACTGTCACCGAATAACTGCCTAGTACCAACGGCGGGGTCGTGTACGCCCCGGCATCATTAGTAATGAGGGTGGTCTCGACACCGGTCTCCTCGTTGCGGACCTTGACCGTAGCCCGCAAGACACTGGAACCCGTCGGGTCGGTGACGAGGCCGGTAATGATTCCACGATCGGATCGTTGTGCGAGAAGCAGGGTACTCAGGCAGAGAATGGCAAGGGCAACACGCAGTGCCAATGAAAGGTAGGCTTTCATAGTCTAGCCTCCCGATCTCCGTTTGCCCCTTTGGTGTCACCGCATCTTAGCACTGGTTCATTCTGTATGGGGACAATTTGGTCTACGTGGCTGAGTGACGGTCAACCCGGAAGTTATTCCGGGGCCTGAAGTCTTAGTGCTGTATCTGAAGCGCCCACGAGTGAAGATCTATCGTTCCGGTGCGCTCTGTAGGGGCGCTTCAGATACGGCGACTTGAAGGAAGCCGCCCCGAGGGGCTATGGGATTTGTATTTGGATGAGCCGGTCTTGATCGTTTGCGAGGTTGAGGTTGCTGTCGGTGCGCTTTGGTTTCAGTTGCTGATGGCAGAGAGAATGGTCATGGGGCGGTGAATCGGAGAGTCTGAATCCCACCACCATACTGCATTCTGACAGGTGCGCGACAGAGAACCAGTGTGCGCGCCGACAATACCCGCAGCCACGAGGCGAAGGCGCGCGGTTCTGCAAGCGGTAAGAGATGTCCGTGGAACTGGAGTGCGCCGGCATGAAAGGCGGTCTTGAGTGCGGCGACAAACTTACCGCGGAACACACGGCTGAGCACTTTGATAGGAAGGAAGAAGGTGCGGCGTGAGGAGATCCAGCGGGAGTGATCCTGAGCGAGACCGCCGGCGGCGACTACGCAGTGGACATGGGGATGATGCTGCAGTCGCTGGT
>JBGPHB010000632.1:0-4080 GCA_041484155.1 Bryobacteraceae bacterium | reverse complement strand
TTTTCCAAGTGTGCAAGGAACTGCTTACTCACGAACTGCTCCCGCCCCTGCAGGATGGTGGGTTTGACGCGCTCCCACACCCCGAAAAACTCGCCGCTCGCCTCAAAGAACAGGTCTTCGTGGAGCAAACCATAATTGAGCAACGCACAGGCTTGATCCCAGTAGCCGAACACCATCATGGCGAACGCGCCGGTTTCCGTCCCTGGCGCCGCGATTCGCATGGCGTCCTCCAGATTGTCCGCAAAGTAATTCTTGAAAAACCAATCGCGCGCCTGCCTGAGTCGCGCCTCGCGGCGCATCTCATAGATCTGCAGGTGGAGTTGCGCTTGTTCGTGCGTGGGTTTTGTTCCCATGGTCCCTTATCTTCCTTTCGGCTTTTTGATTTCGAAGCCCGGCCTTCCTCTCGACCGATTGAACCGGCCTTCATAGGTAATGTCGAACAGAGTGCGGCGAAATCGACAGGAGAGCCCAGGTATTTTTCGACGAGCTTCGGCTCGCTTCGAGCCGGCTCCGACGGCGAAACAGGGTTTTGTTTCCGATTAATTCCGGTTAATCAGAATCAGAGTGAGTGAAAGATTGGCCCGTGACGCCGCATAATGTATCAGCTATGCGATTTCTCCTCTTAAAACCTCTCGCAAAACGCAATCCCAGTTCGAGCTGCCATCCACTTCGATCCGGAAGTCCTGCCGTGAGATCAATGGCTCTAATACTGACGTGCTTGCTGGCCGCGAATGCTCAGCAGCCAAATTGGCGGCCGGGCTATCCCGCCTGTCCACAGCTCAATAAATATCCGTGGCAGGAGGTCCTCGATTTTCTTCGGCGTGTGCTCGCATCCGCACCCGCTCCGGTGATCCGGATGGGGTCCAAGATCGACTGGCGCTTGCAGGCGCACGAGGACGATCCGGACAACCCCGGTTTCGCACTGGTGGCGATCCGGATTAAGGAAGGCCGTGCTGGGGACCGCTTGCGCAGCCGCATCACGGCCGGTGGCGGGACTGTTACCGGCACAATCGGAAATACAATCTTCGCCAGACTGCGCCTGAATGCGGTCCCGGCGATTGCGGATCTGGATGCCGTCGACTTCATCCGCCCCCAGGCGCAGTTCGAACCCGCTCGTGAAGTTCCCCCGTGCGGCTCCGCACAAGAGGATTTCGCCACAGAGAGCAACGCCATCAACGATCTCCACGACGCGGGAATCCGGGGGAAAGGGGTCAAGATTGGCCTGATCGACGTCGGCTTCAGCTCAAATGAGAAGAAAGTGTTTGAGAGCTCACCAGGTTCGATCCGCAGAACCACCGAGCTGTGGGGAGCAGGCCATGGCGATATCGTGTTGGGTGTTCTGCGCACTATCGCTCCCGACGCGGAATTTTATCTGGCGGAATACGGAGGCGCCGAAGGTGACGTGACCGCCGCGGCTAGATGGCTCGCCGCTCAGGGAGTCCACATTATCAATTTCTCGGGCGGCAGCCATTTTTACGGACCGAAAGACGGTTCAACGCCAGTCGACCAGTTGGTGAACGATTTATCGGCGAGACTCCTGTGGGTAAACAGCGCGGGTAACGACGCCCAGGATCACTGGGCAGGCACGCTGGAGCCTTTCCAGGCGCTGCCTCCCCTGCCGTTCTGGCTCTATCTGTTCCGCCGTACTTTCGGAAACGGGGAGAAGCCCGCGTATCTTTGTGTTACGCCAAGTGAAACCGGCAAGGTTCGGGTCGATACCGGACTACTCGACGGTGCGCCCGGCGTCCCCGTCCGATTCTGCCTTCTTGCGTTCGACTTTAAGAATCCGTCCAGATCGACTTACCGTTGCCAGGATTTACATCCGCCGTCATCGCGGAGCGCTTCGGAGACGTCGGCATTCAGCCTGGAACTCACCGCGAAGCCCGGCCAGGAAGTGGCGCTGTTCGCCGTTCCGCGTACGAGCCTGCCTCCCGCAAAGGCCGATGTTCGCGTTGTGAATTACAGTGGCTGGGCGCCGCTCGCACACACGATCTGGCCGCAAGAGCAGAGGACCAGCATCCTGATCCCCGCCACCGCCGATCGAGCGGTCGCGGTTGGAGCGCTTTGCGCCGATGGCACTCTGGCGCCGTACAGCTCGCGTGGACCGTCCGAGTCGGGCACAACGAAGCCGGACCTGACTGCGCTTCCGGGTATCTTCTTCAACATTCCGGGCGGCACATCCGCCGCGGCGCCACACGTGAGCGGTGTTGCGGCGCTGGCGCTTCAAGCTCAGGGATTCAAGCTCACCGCGCCCGAGTTGAGGCAGAGGATCGTGTCGCAATATTTGCGTCCCGCGCCCCGCGGGTCCTCGCCGGACGACTACGGGTTCGGAATAATCGATGCGCGCAAGATCAAGCCCCCTGCTGCCGGTCAATCCGGGACGCTGACGCTCCCGGTGGCGTTTGGAGGCCGGATCGAGAGCCGGTTACTCGACCAGCTCAAACAGTCGGAAGATATGGATGGGGACTTTGAAACGAAACTCGTCCTCGGGCGGCAAGGTGACGTCCCCAGCTATCGCGTAGGCGACGAGATCAAGGTTGGCTTCTTATCGGAACGAGACGCATACTATGCGCTGATTCACCGTGACTCGGCGGGGACCTATACGGTGCTTGCCCCGAGCATCGCGGAAGCAGGGCTGCTTCGCGCTGGAGAGCGGCGCATTTTTCCCTGGGCCTCCGGCTCTTCCATGGTGGTCACAGGTCCGGCGGGTGAAGAGGAGTTCATTTTGTTGTGCTCGCGCCAAGAAGTGAGTTTGAGCGAGCCGCGAGCCCGTGGCCGGGTGGTTGTCCGGCGTGTGAAATATAGAGTGGATCAATAGCTCAGTCGTTGAAGGAAAATCGGAGCGAGACGGCTACACTACTTGCAAAATCAGGCACTTCAGATAGTGCGTTTCAGGGACAGTCAGCAGTATGGGATGATCCTGGGATTGCGTTCGCCGCTCCAGCACGCGCAGCTTGCGGCCTGTGTCCAGAGACGCCGCTGCTACGATTTCCAGCAGCATCGCTTCGCTCATGTGGTGCGAGCAGGAGCATGTCACCAGCACACCGCCCGGTCCCAGCAGCCGCAGTGCGCGCAGATTGATCTCCTTGTATCCGCGCGCCGCGCCTTCCAGCGTTCCACGGCTTTTGGCGAAGGCCGGGGGGTCCAGGATTACTGTCGAAAACTCACGCCGCGCCGATGAATAGCCGGCTAGCAGGTCGAAGACGTTCGCCTCGCGGAACTCTACGTTGGCAATCCCGTTTGCCTTCCGATTGACCTCGGCTGTGGCCAGCGTTTCCGCGGAGCTGTCTACCGCCTCCACCAACTCGCACCGGCTCGCCAGGTGCAGCGCGAATCCACCCGTCGAGGTGAAGCAGTCTAGCGCTTTGCCCCGCGCAAAGCTGGCCGCGGCGATGTAGTTTTCACGCTGGTCGAGGAAGATGCCCGTCTTCTGGCCTTTCAGCAGATCGGCGTGAAACTGAAGGCCGTTGATGCGGACCGGCACGATGGGCGGAATCTCGCCGTGCGCTACGACGGTCTCCAGCGGCAGCTCCTCTTTTCGCCGCACCGCCGCGTCATTGCGCAGCACGATTCCCTTCGGAGCCAGCAGGTTGACCAGCCCCTCCACAATCTGGTCTTTGGCGCGGTCCATGCCCTGGTCGAGCGTCTGCACGGCGAGGTAATCGCTGTAGCGGTCTACGATCAGGGCCGGCAGCAGGTCGGCTTCCGCGTGGACCAGCCGGTAGGCATCGGTGTTGCGCACTATCGAGCGCCGGAATTCGGCCGCGGCGGCCAGCCTCCGTTCGAAGAATTGCGCGTCAACCGTTTCGACGCGCGTGCCCAGCAGACGCAGGCAGATTTGAGAGGAAGAGCTGTAATGCGCGATCCCGGCGGCGCGGCCCTTGTGATCGATCACCTCGACAACCGCGCCGGGCTCGGCGCCTCCACGCTCGGTGACGTCGCTCGAGAAGATCCAGGGGTGTCCCGACTCGATGCGGCCCGCGCCTTTGCGGTTCACCCGTACCGAAGTCAACGCATGGCCTCCGAACTTCTGACGTCACTGCATGAACTGGTCCTCCTATCCATCCGGATAGCCCTGAG
>JBGPHB010000631.1:0-4081 GCA_041484155.1 Bryobacteraceae bacterium | reverse complement strand
GGCAACGGCGACATCGGTAACCAGGGCATTCACGAGATGGACATCGCGCGCTGGGGCCTGGGGGTGAAGTTTCCGACCAAGGTTTCCGCGATGGGCGGCCACGTCATGTTCGACGACGATCAGGAGACGCCGAATGTGCTGAACTGTTTCTTCCAATTCGACATGCCCGATGGGAAGCGGCGTTTGATGGAGTTCGAGGTTCGTCACTGGATGACGAATCACGAGGCCGAAATCGGGAGCGGGAAGTACGGTGGCAGTAATCTTCCGCCCGCTGGTCTGGCTCCCGCCCCCGTCGCAGCCAAGGTGGAACGCGCCCAGACTCTCGGTCCCGCCTCTGGAAAACCTGGCACGATCGGGAACTTGTTTTACGGGTCGAAAGGATACCTGGGTATCCAGGAATACGATTCGTACAAGACCTGGCTGGGCGAGAAGGGCGAGCCCGGTCCCAGCCGGCGCGCGACGGAAAACCACTTCGCCAACTTCATCGATTGTGTCCGCAGCCGGAAGAAGGAAGACCTGCAAGCGCCCGTCGAGGAAGGACACATATCCTGTACCTTGGTGCATCTCGCCAACGTGTCCTATCGCCTGGGCCGAACGCTCAATTTCGATCCGGCCACGGAGCGCGTGATCGGTGACGAAGAAGCCAACCGCCTGCTGCGGGAAGAAGATCGCGGCTACCGGCCCGAGTTCAGGATTCCGCAAGGGATATAGCTTCCTTTGGTACGGGGCGGTCACTACAGCGCGTACCGGCCGCAGCCGGGACTAGCCCGCGAGCAGTTGTGCGGCGGATCCCTATGAGCGGTAACCTAAGCATTTCCAGGAATTCTCCGCAGAGGCACCACCGGCGGACCAACGAATCCGTTCCAAAGAGCATCCTTAACCGACCATCCGGTATACGATTCGACTTCGGAAATACGGGCACGCCTCGTCCCTGTCGATTGCCCGCACCAGTCGTTCGGCGTCGACCTAAGCGCTGCCGATCTGACGGAAAACGCGCAAAGGTTACTCTTAGCCCGGCGGATCCGGGATCGATAGTCTACGGCAAATCTTCCGCGCCAGCAGGTTGGCGATCTCGGAATGGCGAGGAACCGCTTCAGCGTGACCGGTCTGTGGGTTTTCCCATACAGAATGTTCTTTGCCTTCTCGGCGTAGCACACAACTATGCCGGCGAAGATGCCGGAGAAGCCCCTCGCGTTTCATCCAACAATCACGGGCTCCTGCTTGGCGTCGGGGGGCAGAGCGCGCAGAGATTCCTCTCGCCTGTGTTCCAGAATGAGGGCAATTGCCTCGCGCAGGTTCGCCAGGCATTCTTCGTGCGTTTTGCCTTGACCATTGGCGCCTGGCACCTCGGCGCAGTATGCCACGAACCAAGGTCCGTCCCGCTCGACGATTGCAGTGAACTCGTTGCGCATGACCAATTCTACCCTGCGCGCAGGGCGCGGAAAAGCCAACCAAGGTGAGCCATCCCGGTCACTCGGCCGCTTGACGCGAGACAATTCCTCGTAGCGGTGTGGCACCTGTCGGCGGCCACGGACCGCGTGATCGGTGACGAAGAAGCCAACCGCTTGCTGCTTGAAGAAGACCGCGGCTACCGGCCGGAGTTCAGGATTCCGCAAGAGATATAGGTTGCTTCACTAGGAGCCTGTAGTAGAAATCAATTGCAGGCCAGGGCCTGCGTTACGGCGTCGCAAGTGGTTGATCGGCCGATGTAACGCAGGCCCCGGCCTGCATTCTTCGACATCCACCCGACTTCTACCACGGGCTGCTAGGGCGGCTCATCACAGCGCGTACCTTCCCTTTACTTCTTCCGATTCCGCGTCAGATACGCGACTACGTCGTCCAGTTCCGCGTCGCCGACTTCCGTCTTGCGTGTAATCGGCATGCCGTACAAACCGCCCCGCACCACGGTTTTGATCAGGGCCGGCGTAAGATCCGTACGTTCGTCGAGCACAGCCGGAAGCTTGCCTTTGTATTTCACGGCGAGGGCGGAAGTGCCGGCTAATGCGCCACTGCCAAACATGACATTCTTGGGCGCCACGGCTCCGTGGCAAGGCGCACACCACTTATCGAAGACGGCTTTTCCGTTGGTCTCCGAAACCGCCTGCGCCGGCATAAAATTCGAAAGTCCAAGTACCAAGACTAGAAAGAGCGTCTGTCTCATGCCCGGGTCTTCCTCATTTTAGCCGGCCAGATTCCGTAACGGCCCGGCGCGATGATTCCGTTGGGGTCGATGCTGTCTTTTAGCCTTTCCTGGAAGCGCAGCAGCGAGTTGTTATTGAAAGAATATTTGCTGGCCAGCAGATCCTGAAACGCGGGGTTGGTGCGATAGCTGACCCAGCCATGCTCCGCGCAGCGGTCCATCACTTTCTCAAACAATGCCCGGCTGCGCGCATTCTTCGCGGGGTCGCGCCAGGTGGGTACGGTGGTGCCCGTCCAGAAACAGCGCGAATAGTAAGTAAAAGGTGTGGAAAAGGGACTTTGCCTGCCTGGCACGCCCGCCTCCCGGTGGGCTTCAAACAGCACGCGTGACGATTCCCAAATGGCCGAGGCCTTGCGCGGAATGGTTACGAAGAGGTCGGCATGTCCGTCGGCGGGGTCATTGGCGGTCAGCGGATTCCGCGCCACCATATTGAACACTTCGAGCGCGGGAATCCCCAGCCGGGGCTTATCCGGCTGAGTCGGTTCTTTTTCCTTGGGGATGGGCAGGGTCAGGAATTCGCCGTCCTGAAACGTCGCACCGGCGATGGCCTTGCCGAAACGCCGCTTGGCGGCTTGCCATGTGGCGCGAACAACTTCTTCCGGACCGTAAAAATAAAGTTGCACGGACCAGGCAGGACGCTTCTGCGCCTTCACGAATGCTTCCAACGCATCGCTCGAAGGCCAGCCGTTTTGCATCAAGCTCGCCATGGCGGCCCCGCCCGGACCGGGACCAAACGACGCTTGGGCAACGGGGCTTCCATACTGCGGCATCCCCGTCAGGCTCAAATCTTCCAGATAGCTGACCTCTTGCACCAGCGCATCCAGATCCTGGTGACGCGGCGCCGTGACCGTGCCGGACAAGAAAGCTTCCGGCATGGGCATCAGCCAGAAACCCATCTTGGTGACGATTCCGAAGTTCGATTGCGCAAACAAGCCATCCACGCTAGGGCCCGCACCGTAGCGGAAATCCTGCCAGCTCCCGGAGTTCGGCGCCGCGCCCATGCCGGTGCGGATCACGTCTCCATCCGGCGTCACCACTTCCATACCGCAATGGGAGTTGAAATGATCGCGAAACGCAGCCATGGTGTAGCCCGCGCCGTGATCCAAGCTGTTGCCCATGGGACTGCCCCATCCCGGGTCCGGCACATCCAGCATCAGCTTGAGGTTGCGTTCCCGGATGTAGTTGTAAAGATCGAAATACGAAACGCCCGGTTCCACCAAAGCGAACGCCCGCTTTTCGTCGACTTCGAGGATGCGGTTCATGCGCTTCAAATCGACCACTACGCTGCCACGCAGGTTGGGCGCGGATCCGCCGTAGGTGAGGTTGCGGCCGGTCGAAATCGGATACAAAGGGATGCCGTATTTGTTGGCGATGCGAACAATCTGTTGCACTTCCTCGACCTTGGCCGGAGCCACCGCCGCGGAAGCCACCCTCTCTTCCGGTTCGCCCCAGTTGATGGAATAAGAGTCGCGATAGAGCGCCACGTCTTCGTCCGAGCTGAACACCCAGCTCGCGCCTACCGCGGACCGGAACTCACCGAGGGCCGCGTTGAAGTCCGCTGCGCTTACATTCGGAGGTAAAACCATTGGAATCTCCTCTTTCGTCTTTAGGCGATCATCTCGTTTAAGCGATCAGCCAGGAAACCAGAGCCGTTTTGTTTTCAGGAGAAAATGGCCCCGTGCGCTTTTGCGCCGCCGGATCGCGAGGTTCACTGATATCGGCCTGACTGAACAGCCGGCCCATGGTGCGCCCGAATCCAGCTTCCGGCGCCAAGTTGCGGACAACTGCGACGAGCGATGCGGGTCCAACGGCCGTGTGCTGGGCGCCCTCGTCTTGATCAATCGTATGATCCGCTCGAAAAATCACGCGCATACCCACGTC
>JBGPHB010000630.1:0-4092 GCA_041484155.1 Bryobacteraceae bacterium | reverse complement strand
CTTGATGATGACCTTTCCGTCCCCGAAGACATCGTATTCGTCTTTGTCGATGATCACGGTCTTGCTGTTCTTCAGCAGGTTGTAATTGGCAGGTCCCGACCGCGGAATCGGCACATCGGAGAACATACGGTCTCGCTCGACTTTCCGGACCAGCCAGACGGAGCCGGCGAAGGCGTTCGCGTTCGCGTTCGCGACGTGATCGCCGTGGTAGTGCGACATGGCCAGATAGGTGACGTCCGCCGGCGCATAACCGACCGCTGCGAGTTGAGGCAGCAGGGGAGTGGCTTGCGTAACGACTCCCGCCACGGCAGGGCCGCCGCCGGGCTTGAACGCGCTATCGGGAATATCGCCGTTGTCCCACATCAAGGTTCCTTTGGGGTGGGCGACCAGGATGCAGGGGATCGACATTTCCGTTGAGCCGACCTCTTCCTTTTTCAGCGAGTAGGCATCGGTGTTGGTGGTGTGGATGGTTCCACAATCGAATATGTACAGCCGGAGGGATTTGGGGGCTTTGGGGTGCTTCTGAGCGGCTTGTGATTGGGGGACCGCCAAGCACGCGCCGAGCAAGATTAGAATCGACGATGTCTTATTCATGAACAACGGCCTGCCTCCCGTCACAAGCTGTCAGCGATCAGCAATCAGCCGTCAGCCTCACTACCACTGAAACCGCGTACTAAGTTTCAGTCACGGTCTAGTTTACACGAAGTAACACTTGAACCTCGGCTCCCTCACCTGGACTAGCCGGAACCGAAATGATCCTCGCCGGCATCGTGGCGCGAACACTTGTGTTTGCCAGGTCATCTCGCGCAAGGTTCTGGCATTTCAGCAAGAATCCTACTGCGGCTTCGTTGATTTCAGGGATTCGGACGGGGCAAAAGGGTACAGGCACGAAGTTTCGCAAAGGCGGCGAAATTCGAGCCAGTCCCCTTTTGCGCGCTCTTATCTGGCTTCGGTCAATACGGCGGTAGTCAGGGGAAGAGAGTAGATGTCCTCTACTGCCGCGCGCAGGAGTTCGGCTACGCTCCAGGCTTGGGCCATGCAGCCGCCGGGGGTGTGGGGAGGATCGCCGTCCGCGACTTCGGAGATTTGGCCTAGGCCGGCGGTTCTTAAGTGATCCGCAAAACCCTCCAGCCATTCTTTGGCCTGACGTTGAGATTGTTTGGTACGGCCGTTGACTTCCACGTAGGCGGTGAGGAACGGGCCCATCAGCCAGGGCCAGACGGTGCCTTGATGATAGGCGGAGTCTCGCTCCAACACCCCACCGGAATAGTGTGGGTGGTAGTGCTCGTCGTGGGGCGACAGAGTGCGCAGGCCGAGCGGGGTCAGCAAGTCGCGCTGGACGACTTCGACCACCTGTCTCGCTTTTTCGGGTGAGAGCATCTTGTGATGCAGGCTGACGGCAAAGATTTGGTTCGGTCGAATCGAACTATCACGGTTATCACCGTCCACTACGTCGTACAAGCACCCGGCTTCGGCGTTCCAAAACTGAGCGTTGAAACTGTCGCGGGTCAGCTCCGCGGGAAAACTGATGGAGTCGCCGAAGCGATGCGCAAGATCCTCCAACACACGAACTGCGTTGTACCACAAGGCCTGAATCTCCACCGGCTTTCCCGAGCGGGGAGTGACCACCCAGTCGCCGACTTTGGCGTCCATCCAGGTGAGCTGAACACCCGGCTCACCGCATGCGAGCAACCCGTCATTGGCGACCTTGATCCCGTAGCGCGTCCCTCGGACATGCCAATCGATGATCTCTTTCAGCTTGGCGTACAGGCGCTGGCGAACGAATTCGAAATCGCCGGTGTAGTGAACATAGGACCGCACGGCCTCAAAGAGCCACAGCGTCGCATCGACGGTGTTGTACTCGGGAGCCTCGCCTGCGTCGGGGAACCGGTTGGGCAGCATGCCTTGGTCGGCGCTCTCGGCGAAGGCTTGAAGAATATTTCGCGCGACATCAAAGCGGCCCGTCACTAACGTGAGGCCCGGCAGCGCAATCATCGTGTCGCGGCCCCAGTCCGCGAACCAGTGATAGCCGGCAATGATCGAGTTCAGTTCGCCACGTTGGACGATGAACTGGTCGGCTGCCGCGGTCAACTGCTGAACCAGAAGATCGGACAAGGGCGCGGCCGCCAGAATCCGGCTTCTTCGCTGGACCTCTCCTTGTCGAAGCGCCGGGGCTGTGGCGGCGTTATGCTCCTGGGTTGAAGCAATGACCGTGGCTGAGCGATCCAGTTTGAAACGAAGAAGGAAGGGGTTGAAGAGATCCTCGTGAGCATCGAGGCCGCGCTCTTTTTCCAGCGCGTACTCGAAATTGTAGTACCAGTTCCCGGATTCCTCGCACTCGCGGGCATTGTGGCCGAAGAAGAGCGTGGGCACGCCTTGATACGGAGTCACGCTGGCCATTCCCGATTCCTGGCGGACGCTGCGATTAATTCCTTCGTTCCAGTGTGTCGTGCCGTGGTAGTCGCGAAACGCGATCAGCGGCCTCAGCTCGATGGAGCATTCGGCATCGGGCTTGCGCAGCTCATATTCGATCACGGTGGTATTCTCGCCGTGAACCATGAAGACGCGCTTTTCAATCTTCACGCCTTCGACTTCATAGAGGAACGTCGGGAAAGGATCGAGCCGGAACTCCTTCAAGAAACGATGACCCTGCGGATAGACTGCGCCCGCGTACTGGTTTGCGGATAAATCGTACCGGCGGCCGTCAACCACCAGTGTCTCTTCCATTTTGGCCAGCAGAAGCATCCGGCCAACCGGCGGCTTGGTCGCCGCGGTCAGGAGCCCATGATAGCGGCGGGTGTTGAGCCCGACAATTGTCGACGAGGAGAAGCCTCCCAGGCCGTTCGTCTCAAGCCATTCGAGTTTGATGGCCTTGTCAAGATCGGCACAGACTTCCTGGTCGAATCGCATGGTTCACTCTCCGCTTTGTTGTAGCAGCTTGCCCACCAATCCCGTCCAGCCGGTTTGATGACTGGCGCCGACACCGGACCCGTCGTCCCCGTGGAAGTATTCGTAAAAGAGCACCAGATCGCGCCAGTGCGGATCGTCACGGTAGAGCGCGTTGCCGCCGTGAACCGGCCGCGCGCACTGTTCATCGCGAAGGAAGGTGCGGGTGATCCGGCGCGACAATTCGGCGGCGACGTCCCACAGCGTCATGCACCGGCCGGAGCCGGTCGGGCATTCGACCTTGTAGTCGTCGCCAAGGTAGTGATGGAACTTCTGAAGCGACTCGATCAGCAGATAGTTCACGGGGAACCAGATCGGCCCGCGCCAATTCGAATTGCCGCCAAACAGGCCCGTGCTCGACTCGCCGGGCTCGTAATCGACGCGATACTCCATTCCGTTGACCGGGAGCCGGTAGGGCTGGTCCTTGTGCACTCGCGACAGCGCGCGGATGCCGTAGGGCGACAGGAATTCGTTTTCGTCCAGCATGAATCGGAGAACCCGGCGAAGATGATCGCCGTCGATGATCGATAGCAGCCTGCGCTCGCCCATGCCCATGGTATCCATACACGCCACGTTGGCCGTTAGATCCTCTCGATTCTTGATGAACCACTCCAGGCGGCGTTTGAAGCCGGGGAGTCTGTCCACTACCTTCGAGTCTAGTGTCTCCACAGCGAACATGGGAATCAAGCCCACCATGGAGCGAATCTTCAGCGACAGATGAGTGCCGCCGGGCACGTGGAGCGTGTCGTAGAAGAAACCGTCGGTGTCATCCCACATGCCGACGCCGTCCTTGCCTAGGTGATTTATAGCGTTCGCAATGTGGAGGAAATGTTCCCAGAACTTGCTGGCGACGTCTTCATAGGCCGGGTCTTCCTTGGCGAGCTCCAGGGCAATCGCCAACAGGTTCAGGCTGTACATCGCCATCCAGCCGGTGCCGTCGGCTTGCTCAAGATATCCGCCGGTCGGGAGAGGAGCGCTGCGGTCGAAGACGCCGATGTTGTCGAGGCCGAGGAAGCCGCCTTGAAACACATTGCGCCCCTCGGCGTCCTTCCGGTTCACCCACCATGTGAAATTAAGCATCAACTTGTGGAAGATGCGCTGGAGGAACGTGAGGTCTCCCACGCCGCGGCGCTTTTTCTCGATCTT
>JBGPHB010000629.1:0-4101 GCA_041484155.1 Bryobacteraceae bacterium | reverse complement strand
GGTTTCGGGGAACGGGTAGAGTTGCTCGAGGCGAACGATCACAGTGTCGGCGGCCTTGCGCTCGTCGCGCGCGGCGAGCAGCTCATAGTAGATCTTGCCGCTGCACACCAGGATCTTGCGCACCTGCGTGGGATCCGCAACCATTTCGCTTACCAGCACTGGCTGAAAAACACCGCGGGTCAGTTCATCGATGGTCGAAACCACTTTCGGATGACGCAACAGACTCTTCGGCGTCATCACCACCAGGGGCTTGCGAAGACCGCGGCGGTCCGGTCCTCCGTGCATCTGGCGGCGCAGCAGATGGAAATACTGGGCGGGCGTGGTGCAGTACGCCACGCCGATGTTGTTCTCTGCGCAGAGTTGCAGAAAACGCTCCAGACGGGCGCTCGAATGTTCCGGCCCTTGCCCTTCCTGAGCGTGCGGAAGCAGCAATACCAAGCCGCTCGGCTGGCCCCACTTCGATTCCGCGGCGACCAGGAACTGGTCGATGATCACCTGCCCGCCGTTGGCGAAGTCGCCGAACTGCGCCTCCCACAGGACCAGCGTGAGAGGATCGGCGACGCTGTAGCCGAACTCGAAACCCAGGACCGCGAACTCGCTCAGGGGGCTGTTGTAGACGTCGAAGCGCGCCTGGCCGGATCCCAGATGCTGCAGCGGAGCGTAGACGCGATCGTTCTCCGAGTCGTGAAATTCGACGTGCCGCTGGCTGAAGGTGCCGCGTCCGCTATCCTCTCCGCTGAGCCGCACCGGAGTGCCTTCGAGCACCAGACTACCGAACGCCAGCGTCTCGGCGAGCGCCCAATCGATGTGGCCTGAGCCCTGCATCGCCTCGCGGCGCTTCTGGATAAAAGCGGTCAGCTTCGGATGCAAGTGGAAATCCGCGGGGAACGTGGTGATGCCTTCAATGATGCGTTCGATCACAGCGGGCGCGATGTGAGTCGGCGGACGATCGATCGGGATCGCCTCTATTGGAATCGCGCTCAGCTCCTGAAGCTCGTATTGTTCCTTGTTTTGCTGCGCCTGGTCGTAGGATTCGTACAGGTGCTTCTTGTGAGCGTCCTGCCACGCCGTGACTTCCTCGGCGGTGACCAGGCCTTCCTGCTGAAGCCGCCCGGCGTAAAGCGTTGCCACGGATTTATGGTCGCGGATCTTGCGGTAGAGGATGGGCTGCGTGTAGCTCGGGTCATCCCCTTCGTTGTGCCCGTACTTGCGGTAGCACACCATGTCGAGCATGACGTCTTTATGGAAGCGCTGCCGGTAATCGTAGGCGAGCTGGGTGGCGCGCACGCACGCCTCCGGATCGTCGCCGTTCACGTGGAAGACCGGCGCTTGTACCGTCAGCGCGATGTCGGAGCAATACGTGGAGGAACGGCCCGCTTCCGGATTGGTGGTGAAACCGAGCTGGTTGTTTATCACCAGGTGGATCGTGCCGCCGGTTTCGTACCCGGCGACCTGCGACAGATTGATGGTCTCGGCCACGACGCCCTGGCCCACCATGGCCGCGTCGCCGTGAATCACAATCGGAATCACACGCTCCCGTGCTCGATCGCCGAGACGATCCTGCTTGGGCCGCACCAGGCCTTCCACCACTGGATTCACCGCTTCCAGGTGACTGGGGTTGAACGCGATGGAGACGGTGATGTTCTTACCAGTGGAAGTCCGGCGGACACCGCTGGCGCCCAGGTGATACTTGACGTCGCCCGACCCCTCGACCGATTCCGGATCGATATCGCCCTCGAACTCCGAGAAAAGCTGCTCCATGCTCTTGCCAACAATGTTGACCAGCATGCTCAGCCGGCCCCGGTGCGCCATTCCGATGACGCATTCCTGCACTTCGTTCGAGGCGGCGCGTTCGAGCAACTCGGCAATCATCCCCAGGGCCGCCTCGCCTCCTTCGAGCGAAAAACGCTTGTGACCTTTAAAGCGGAGATCCAGGATCAGTTCGAAGCCTTCGGCTTCCAGGATGCTTTTCAGGACTCTTCGACGTGTGGCCGGATCCAGCGCCTGCTGGTTCGCGGAAACTTCAATGCGCTGTTCCAGCCATTGCCGCTCCTGCGGATCGTCGATGTGCATGTATTGCACGCCCAACTTGCCCGCATAGGTTTGGCGCAGCCGTTCGATCAGCGCACGCAGCGTGGTTATGCCGAACGAACCGGCATGGAAGGTGCGGTCCAGGTCCCATATGGTGAGGCCGTGGGTGGAGGGATCGAGATCGGCGTGCGCGGGGCGCGTGGTGCCCAGCGGATCGAGATCGGCGATCAGGTGGCCCCGCTCGCGCCAGGATTGGATCAGCCGCGCCACCGCCGCCTGCTTCACCGGATCGGAGTTGACGAGTGGCGCCGAAGCCTGATCGGGCTCCCAGCGGAAGGGTCGCGTGGGAATCCCCAAGTCGGAGAAGAGCTGGTCGTAGAATCCGTCCTCGCCTTCCAGCAGCGATTGCAGCCGGCCCAGGAACGTACCCGACTCAGCGCCCTGAATCACGCGGTGATCGTAGGTGCAGGTCACCGTCATCACTTTGCTCAGCCCGAGCGAAGTGCGCATGTCCTCCGGTACCCCGCGGTACTCGGGCGGATAATCGATCGCGCCCGTCGCGATAATCGCACCCTGGCCGGGCATCAGCCTCGGAATCGAGCCGCCCGTGCCGACGGTGCCCGGGTTGGTGAGAGAAATCGTCGTGCCTTCGAAGTCGGCGACCGTGAGCTTATTGTCCCGGGCGCGGGTGACGATATCGTCGTAAGCGGCCAGAAACTGCGCGAAGTTCATGGCGTGCGCGTTCTTGACCGACGGAACCTTCAGGGAGCGGGAACCGTCGCGTCCCGCGACGTCCACGGCGATCCCCATGTTGACGTGGTCCCGCATCACGCGGTAGGATTCCTCGCCATTCTCTGAGTAGGCTTGATTGAGCGCCGGGACTTTCTCGATCGCCTTCACGATCGCCCAGGCAATGAAGTGCGTATAGGAAACCTTGCTCTGCCCGCTGTGGGACCGATGTTGATTGATCGCCCGCCGGTTCTCGTCGATCACTTTGACGGCCATCGCGCGTTGACTGGTCGCGACCGGCATCGTCAAGCTGGCGGTCATGTTCTCGGCGATGCGAAGAGCCGGGCCGCGAAGCGGCACCAGTTGATCGCCCGAGGCGGCGGGGACGGAACTTGGCTTGGGTTGCTCGACCGTTACGGTAGTGCCATTGGCGGGCACAACCACGTGGCCGTTGGACTCAAACACCTGTTTCCAGGTGGGATCCACGGTCTGGCGATCATGCAGATATTGTTGATATAACTCGTCTTCGAGCCAGCTATTCACACTCGGCTTGGAGGATTCCGGCATGCGCTTCCACTACCATGTTAGCTGATGCCCCGCGCACTCATCTTTTCCGACATTCATAACGACGCTCGTGCGCTCGAAAAGCTGATGGAGATCGAGGCGGATTACTATTTCGCCGCGGGCGACCTGGTGAGCTGGGCTCGGGGCCTGGACAAGATGGGCGAAATTATGAAGCGCCGCGCGGAACGCATGTATGTGCTGCCAGGCAATCACGAATCGGAGAAAGACATCGCGGCGTTTTGCGAGCGGTACGGGTTCGTCAATTTTCACTGCGCGACGCTTGAAATCGAGGGACTGCATGTCGGGGGTCTGGGCTACTCGAATCCAACGCCGTTCAATACGCCAGGCGAGTACTGCGAACCGGAGCTGGCGGCGCGCCTCGAAAAGTTCGCGCTCCTGAAGCCGCTGGTTTTGATTTGCCATACGCCCCCGCTCGATACCGCGCTCGACCGCGTGCGCGAGGGATTGCACGCCGGCAGCCGCGCCGTCCGCGAGTTCATCGAGAAGCACCAGCCTCAGCATTTCTTCTGCGGGCATATTCACGAGGCCGAAGGCGTGGTGATCCAGATGGGACCGACTCGCGCGCAGAATGTCGGCAAGCAGGGGTATGTTCTCGAGCTGGAACGCAGAGATTCGCGGGGCTGCTTATCAGGAAGTGCTCAATCGCCTGGCGCGCGCCAATGAAATAACCTTCCATCTTGACGTGGCGCACGCACTTTGCGTGCCACGTCCGCACTCTTGCGGACGCTTGGCCGTGCGTTCACAAAAGTGTGAACG
>JBGPHB010000628.1:0-4103 GCA_041484155.1 Bryobacteraceae bacterium | reverse complement strand
CGATGCGGGGTGATGTCAGCCGCTCCGGCTCCAGCAGAAATACGAATCGCACTCGCGCCGGAGCAGCGGCCGCCATGCCTAAATCCGCGGGCGTGACGAACTGGGCGCGCAGCAGATCCGCCGGTAGACGCAACCCCACGCCAGCCAGCAACTGCGCCGAACGCTCGTCAATGTGAAAGCACCGCGGATAAGGCAGGAACGTGCCGCTGACCGGATCGAGCACGGCCACGTCATCGCCGCCCACTTGCAATCCCTGCGCATGCAGGGCCAGGCTGAGTGTCGTCTTTCCGGCGCCGGAGTCTCCGGAAAGCAAGAGATCTCCCTCCGGCGCATAGACGACGCCGCCATGAACAACGTGCAGTCCATGCGGGTATCGCGTCACGTCACCTGCAATCGACGCTTCCACCGCGGAGATGGCATCTCCAAATGAAGGCTTCGAATGGGCGGGCGGCCCGGGCACATGGATCATCCACTCTCGCGAATGGTCGCCCCCGGGCTGATGCCATAGTTCGTAAACGTTCCCAGCTTCATCGCCGTTTGCATCGGGTGATGTGTCTTCCTGCCCGGTGTAAAGACGCGCGACCAGTTCGGCCGCGCGCGGATAGTTGGTGCGGAAGCAGAATCGATATCCGAACAACGTGTAGCGTCGTTCGACGATCATTCCCCTGGAGGCGACTCCGCCAACAAATGCTTTTCAGCAAAATCCTTCAGCAGCCGCAGTGAATCCTGTTCGAGCGTGGGCCGGCCGACCTCGTAATGTTCTTCCAAAACATCCAGAATCGAGGTCACCGGATGTTCGCCGTCGCATAGTTCCCAGATACGCATAGCGGATTCGGTGATCGGATAGGCGATTGCCGTAGCGCAATCGAACAGTAGTCCACTGCCGTCTGGAAGCGGCTGAGACTCAACCGTTTCCCCCCGTTTTGGTTTCGATGTGATTGTGATGGTCATCCTGATTTTTCAGCGGTTCCGGCGCCAGAAACCAAGTCACCAAAGTATACCGTCTCCCCGCTGTCACGGGCAAGACTTCATGCATTGTCGTTGCCCGGAATGCAATTAGAAGCCCGGCTTCGACTTCTACCGGAAAGCCGAAGTTCTTGGATGCGGGGCCACTCATTAACCCGTACAAGGTCAATGCGCCGCCATCGTACGGTTCGGTGTCGTGGCCGGGGTCGTTCAGAAAAACCAGAACCGTAAGAACCCGCCGGCGAATGCCCTTGGCAAAGTCCGATTCGTCCCCGTCGCTAAATTCGGCGGTGTCAGAATGCAGCCGAAAAAAGTCCCCCGGACGATACATCAGGCAATGCAGCCACTCCAGGCCGTCGACCGAAACGCCGAAATACCGCTCCATGTCAGGTCGCAGCTCTCGGATGCGATCTTCGAGAGTCGATCGCACGGATTCGTCAACCGAGACCGCCAGCGTCTTACGGGCCTGGTCGTCGAGCAGACTCCGCCGGTTTTCGTAGACCCGTGCCTCCTGGCCGCCGGAAGCTACCGCTACGCCTCGCCATTGCGCACACTCCTCCTGTGTCATAAACGCAGGGATCGTATATACGCCTACCTGCTGCAGAAACGCGTGGTTTGCCATGGATACGGACGAACAGAGTGGATTTTAGCGCAACTGAGAAATGATCGCCGGAGCGCGGACGCACTTCGGGCGGGCGAGTTCAATCCACGGCGAAACCGCACTTGAGTCTTGATGGGATCAAGAGGTTGCTGGAGCATTTAGCGACATCCGGTGTTTTGGTCCACTTATTCCTGTTACGCGTTGAGCCTAAAGCGATGATGGTTATAGAGTTATTGACTGGAGCGCCTTAAAGGGGTACAGGTAGGCCTGTCGGGCCGTTGCCGCGCCGTTTGGTGACAATAGCGGCTTTTTGGGCAGCGCGGGCGTGCTTAGTTAGTGAGGTGACCGCTCCGTTACGTCACTTAAAAGCCAGGGCTTCTCGGCTCCGGACTTCGTAATTGCCTAGCTGTTCGCCAGGGTTCATTTCTTCAGCCCCGCGGTCCAATTCAACACCACCGTGATGGGCGTTGGTGGCAAATCTGCACTGGCCGACGTCGCAAGCCTGATGAATTTCTGGCCGTCACTAGTCACGTCGAACGAATTCGGCCCAGCCGGAGCCTGGAACAGGACCTTGGGGATAAGGGCCCTAAACTGCGGAGTCAGAGTCACCTCGACGGACATCATCCTGCCACCTGGGCCTGGCACCAGGTAGAACAATTCTTTGCCGTCGCGCCGCCAATGCGGGAGTTGGCCACCGCCTTGTGATAGCTGCACCCTTGTTCCAACCTTAGGATCGGGAAATGTCTGCACATATACCTCGGTTGTGCCGGAGGAATCCGACGTGTAGGCAACAAAGCGCCCGTCTGGCGAGAACCGTGCCTGGCGTTCATTGAACTGGGTACTGAGATACGGCGTCGCCTTAGCGTCGCCGGGGGCGCCCCCTGGGCCCGTGAGCACAAAGGATGTCCGTCGCTGTCTTCGCGTCCTGGCTCTCACACAGCAGAAAGCGTGCGTCGCGAGACCAGTCGGTGGGCGTCTTGCGCTCGTTCGATTTGAACAGCAATTCTTCATTGCCCGAGTTGCTCGATGCTTTGCGATACAGGTTCCGGCCGCCGTCACGCTCCGAGACAAAGATGATCTGTTTGTCGTCCGGAGACCACACCGGGGCGGTATCTAGTGCGGGATCAGACGTGAACCGCGTGCTGGTTCCGCGCGCGAACTCGTGCAGCCAGATGTCCTGGTTCCCGCCCTGCCCGTCTGTTCGAGTGAACGCGGCTTGCGTCCCGTCCGTGGAATACGACACGGCCGCAAACCTGGCGCCGATTGGTTCGCCAGCGGCGCCCACAACCTTCCCTTGACGGTCGAACCAGGTGAGCTGCAGTCCTCCGCTGCCACCCCCAGTTCCAGTCCTGTACGCGATCACGCCTGTTGCCGACGCTGAAAAGAACCCTCCTGTGGCGGGATTGCCCCAGCCCACCTGCTCCGCCACCGGCGCGGCTTCGCCCATCAGCTCCAGCCGTCCCGCGTCAAAGCCCTGGGCGATCAGGGTGCCCTCGCGCCGGAATAGCAGGTAACCCGTTTTTGAGCCGGGCAACGGCGCGTAAATCGCGCGGTCGTCCGCGGCCAGCACCCGCTTGGAACTTTGCTGGCCGGGCTTGTCCTCGAGCGATCCGACGTAAATGCCGCTGTTCTCCGGACTCCCCGACTCGCGCAGGTACACAAAATGGCGGCCATCCGGCAGGAAGGAAGGAAACCGGTGAGCCGTTTCCCCGCGGGCGGTATCGAGCGCGGTCAGCGGCTTACAGTTGCCGCCCCCCGCCGGAACCTGCCACAAACCCTGGTTATGAAAGATAATCACGTTCTCCGGGCTCCACGCCCCGCTGGCCGCATCTCCGGCGGTGTTGCACAGCGTTTGCGGAGGGCCGCCGGCGACCTCGACCCGCTTGAGGTTCTGCCCGAAACTCCAGTAGGCGAGGGAGCGGCTGTCCGGCGACCAGAAGAAAGTGGCGATTGCATTTTCAGTGCCCGGTAGCGCCCGCGCTTCCAGCGTATCGAGCGACCGTACCCATTCCTGGTTGACGCCCGCGTTGGCGATAAAGGCCAGCTTCCGGCCATCGGGAGAAAGAACGGGTGGGGCAGCGGGGCCGAAAGGCACCTTGTCCGGCGGCGGGACCTGGAAGCGCACGACTTCGGCTACCGGCTCCGTGCGCCACGACGCCCAGAATGCGACGCCCGCGCCCACCGCCATTCCTGCGGCGACTGCGATGGCAACCCATTGGGTGGCAGGCTTCAGCCTGGGAGGGGTTTCAGCACCGCTCGATGAACCCATCGGAGTCGCCAGCCACCTCTGAATCGCGACCCGAGCTTCGCCGATGTCCCGCAGCCGGCTCTTCACGTCGCGATCCAGGCACCGCTTCAGCAACTCGCGCACCGGGGCGGGGGTCCACTCCGTAAGCTCGGTGAAATCGATTTGTTGACGCAGCACATCCGCCAGCGTGTGCGACACGTCGTCGGCATGGAACAGGCGCTTGCCCGTCAGCATCTCCCACAGCACCACGCCGAACGACCAGATATCGGCGCGCTTATCGACTGGCCT
>JBGPHB010000627.1:0-4109 GCA_041484155.1 Bryobacteraceae bacterium | reverse complement strand
CACTGCTGTTATCGCTGGTTGGCGGGGCGCTCGGGTGTTTGCTGGTGTTGCCTCTCAACAACGTCACGACCGGAATCATGAGCGGTACCAGCTTCAGCGAGATCGCGTTCAACTTCCGCGTGGGACCGGAGGCGATGGCGATCGGGGTCGCGTTCGCGCTGGTCATGGGCGCCGTCGGGGGACTGTTCCCAGCGAGGATGGCCGCAAAGAAAGAGATCCTGGTCGCGTTGCGGGAGAGCTAAAGAGTATGGACGCGGAGCTACAAGCGCTGAGGATCGACCGCAGTAAAAAAAAGGGTAAGGGGCCGCGTTGGGCTACCTGGTGGATCCTGATCGGCGTGAGCGTACTGGTGCTGCTGGGGGCGGGACGTTTCGTCTACGGGATGCTCAATCGCGCCACGGAGGTTGAGGTGGTGCGCGTGCGTGCGGTCTCGGCGGGAGATCCGGCGCGCGGGGGCGATGTGGTGCTGAACGCGACGGGCTACATCATCGCCGCACACAAGATCGAGCTTGCCGCGAAGGTGATCGGCAAAGTAGCGTGGATCGGCGTGGAGAAGGGCGACCACGTGAAGGAAGGACAGGAGTTGGTCCGGCTGGAAGACGAGGAGTACCGGGCGCAGGTGCAACAATCCAAGGGCAACCTGGCGACTTTGCAGGCGCGTCTGGACCAGTTGATGAACGGATCGCGGCCCGAGGAAATCGCGCGGGCCAAGGCCGACGTGGACAGTGCGCGGGCGGACGAGCAAAACGCCAAAGTGAATCTCGACCGCACCAAGCAGTTGGTGAGCAGCCGCATCGCGCCCCGGCAGAATCTGGACGACGCGCAAGCAAAATACGATACAGCCGCTGCGCGCGCGGCGTCCATCGAACGGACCTACGATCTGGCCAAGGTCGGGTCCAGGCGCGAGGAGATCGAGGCGGCACGGGGGCAGCTCGAGCAGGCCAAGGGGCAGCTCGCCTATGCCGAGGTGCAGCTTCAGAACACTGTGATCCGCGCGCCGATCGGCGGCACCATCCTGGAGCGCAACGTCGAAAAGGGCGAGTTCGTGACTACAGGCTTCGTCGGCGACAAGGGCGCGAAGGGGTACGTCGTGTCGATCGCGAATCTGAACGATTTGAAAGTGGAGCTGGACATTAACCAGAACGATTTCGCCAAGCTCGGTGCGCGTCAAAAGGGCTTCGTGACTACCGACGCGTTTCCGGATCGCCGCTACGACGGGGCGATCGACGAGGTCTCTCCGGAGGCGAACCGGCAGAAGGCGACTGTGCAGGTCAAAGTCAAGATCCTCAAGCCGGACGGATACCTGCGACCGGAGATGAACGCGAGCGTGGCATTCGTCGCGGAGGCGAAGGCGGCCTCCGTCGAGGCAGCTTCGCGAGCATCCGTCGTCGTGGGCGCCGTGGCTGTACGTAGCGGCGCGGTGTACGTCGTCAGCAACGGGCGAGCGGTTCGCCGCGCGGTGAAGACGGGAGCGACCGTGGCGCAGGGTGTTCACATCGAAGAGGGTTTGATCGGCGGCGAAGACTTGATCGTGAATCCGCCGGCGGATTTGAAGGACGGGGACAGGGTGAGAGCTAAATGAGCCAGACGGTGATTGAAACGCGAAATCTCACGAAGGAATTTGTGCGCGACGAATTCCACGTGGTGGCGCTGAAGGACGCCAATCTCGAAGTGCATAAGGGCGAATTCGTGGCGCTGATGGGGCCTTCGGGATCCGGCAAATCGACGCTGTTGCACTTGATCGCGGCCATGGATCGGCCGACGGACGGCGAGATTCTCGTGTTAGGGGAGAATTTGCGCTCCCTGTCGGACCGGGCCATCGCGCACTGGCGCAATGAGCATATCGGGTTCGTGTTCCAGAGCTTCAATCTGATTCCCGTGCTGACGGCTATTGAGAACGTGGAACTTCCTCTGAAACTCACGTCGCTGAAGAAGAAAGAGCGCATGGAGCATGCGGCGACCGCGCTCAAGCTGGTGGGGCTGGGGGACCGGCTCCATCATCTTCCGCGCCAGCTTTCGGGCGGCCAGGAACAGCGTGTCGCGATCGCGCGGGCTATCGTGACCGATCCGGACTTGATTTTGGCGGACGAGCCTACAGGGAATCTGGACGCACAGTCGGCGCAGGAGGTCTTAACGTTGTTGTGGCGTTTGAATAGGGAATTCGGCAAGACCATGGTTCTGGTAACGCACGATCCGACGGCGGCGAAGTTTGCGTCGAAGATTCGGCATTTGGAAAAGGGTGAGTTGTTGCCGGAAGGCCGGGTGCCGGTGGATTACAGCGTCGCGTAGAGGGCCGTGGCGCGCAAAGACAAAACGGCCGCGAATGCACGCAGATAAAGGCGAATGAAGCAGAGAAACAACAGACTGACGCGCGGCTGCCGGGGTCAGCTTTACCGAGACGCTCAAGAAGCTTGGGATCGCCGAGCAAATGGAGGCGAAGCTCAAACGCGCCCAAGGCGGTGCTGCCGCGATGGTGATGGTCGGTAAGGGTGAGGTCGAAATCGGCCTGACCTTCCTGAGCGAAATGAGCGAGCTGGGGATTGACGCGGTAGGGCCGCTGCCGCGGGAGATTTCGACTCCGACTGCTTTGGTGGGGTTCGTGTCCAGCCACGCGAAAGACCCGGCCACCGCCAAGGCGCTCCTGGATTTCCTCTCCTCGCCCGACGCGGCGGCGGTCTACAAGGCGCAAGGGATGCAGCCGGGTCGCTGAGCTGTCTTGAACCTGCACGAACAATTCGGCCAGGTCGACATTTACCTCGATAGCTTCCACCCGAAAGTTGTCAATTGAACGGTGGGCGTGGAGCGCCTGAAACGAGACGTAACCCCGCGTTACTGAACCGCGACCGTGAGGGAGCGGGTTCTGACGGGAGTTAGCGGCGGCTGACGTCCACGGACCGGATGTCCCCATCCCTCAGATTCACCGAACAAGAAAAGTTGAACGGCTCGCGGCGCACGTTGCGGCTGTCGGCTCGCACGACACCCACGATCCAGTCGTTCCTTCCCGGACGATTATCCACGTTGATCGATTCGAATTCGATGCGGTCATAGCCGTCGCGCCGAATGCGCTCCTCGACAGCCCGCCGGCATGAATCGATCGCTCTTCCTGCCCCTCCGCCGCCAACTGGTTCATCGATCTGCGCGGAACGCACCCGCCCGCTGTCGAAGTCGACGGAACAGGAGAAACGGTAGGTTTCCTGACGATCGAACCCGCGCCGAACGTCGAAGGTGCCGATCACCCAGTCGTTGCGGCCTGGGTTGTCGTCCAGAGTGGTTCTTCCAAAGTTGACGTTGCGCGTACGAAAACGGTCGTTGGCCTGTTGCGCAACGGCGTCCTGGCAGACTCGGACTGCCTGCTCCACGGAAAATCGCCGACCGACACCGCGGTCCCGCTCAAGCGGACGGCCATTGTCTCGATCATCCCGGCGATCGCCGCCGCCGTTATTCCAGAAGAGATCGAACGTGTACCCTTCGGAACCGCCGTCCTTGTCCTCAATGCGAACTACGGCGGCTCCGCCATTCCGCGGGTCCCCAATCAGTTGTTGGCGGCCGCGGCCATCGACTCCCGCAAAGCGGAAATCGCGAGGATTCGCCGGCATCGGGCCGGTACACTCAAAGCGGCGCCATTGTGGCGCTTGCCCCCCGAAATTGCGCATCGTCGCGTTTTCCCCGCGAATATCAATTTCGACCGCGATGTCGACGACCACTTCGATCGTGCACTTGCCGCGGTCGGGACTCTCGCGAAGCGTGTAAGTCGCCCGGCGCTGCAACGTCTGGGCGTTGCCGGAGCCGGCCAGAACCGCCAACGTGGTTACCGCAAGAAGAAGTTTTCCCCGCATTTCGCACCTCACTTCCTAAGGACGCCCGTTTCGACCGCTACGTTAACAGAATAGCGTCAATTGGGCGTCATGGGGCCACAGTTCAGGCTCGGGCGGCGCATTATTTTCTCCTAATCCGTAGCGGCGGCGGACCTGCCGGAGGCGCTCCTGAATCCTTTCCGGATAGTCCCCACGCAGGTACGCGGAACGTTCGAAATGTTCCTTGTAGCGGCGCACCAGCGCGGGGAAACGCTCTTCCAGAAACGGCATAAAAACCTCCCGGGCGCACGGTTT
>JBGPHB010000626.1:0-4113 GCA_041484155.1 Bryobacteraceae bacterium | reverse complement strand
TGGGCGGCGAGCCGGCCTCCCGGCCGGTTTACTTGCCCCGAGGCGGCAGACACACCCCGGCCAGACGGCCGGCGCGCCGCCAAGACTGGCTGCCCCACAAAGCATAGCCGCAACCAAAGGAAGCAGAGCGCCCTCGCCGGGGGGCTGGCTGCGGACCAAGGGGTCCGCCGTACAATTCTTGGTCAGGCTCTAGTAGCACACGAGGCTTGGCTAGAACATGGTTCTGGCAGTTCCTTGATAGCTCTTCACAGTTGCCAAACTACACGCCCACCTACAACCGTCGCGACCGGGCCTCCGCGGAACGTGCGTCCATCAAACGGCGAATTACGGCTCTTTGAAAACGACTTGTTCACGTCGTAGGTCCACTCACGATCCGTTGAAAAGATCGTTACGTCCCCCGCGGCGCCTTGCGCCAGGTTCCCACGCTCGATCCCCAATATCCTGGCCGGCCCGGACGTGAATAATTCCACCAACCGCATCAACCCGATCTTACCCGGATGCAGCAGTTGTTCCAACGTGACGCCCAGGGCCGTCTCCAGACCCAATATGCCGAACGGGCATTTCTCGAATTCCTGCATCTTCTCAGAACCCGGATGAGGCGCATGATCGGTGGCGATCGCGTCAATCGCCCCACTCACCACTCCCGCGACCACCGCGCCGACGTCGCAATGCGATCGCAGCGGCGGCTTCATTTTGAAATTGCTGTCGTACGGCGCCATATCCGTATCCGATAGCGCCAGGTGGTGAGGGGTCGCCTCCGCGGTCACCTTGAGCCCGCGCGCCTTGGCGAAAGCCACCATGTCGACGGCGTGCCGCGATGAGATGTGCGCCACGTGGTACCGCACGCCGGTCACCTCCGCCAGCAGAATATCGCGCGCCACCATCACGTCTTCCGAGCACGCCGGAATCCCGCGCAGCCCCAGCCGCACCGACTCTGCCCCCTCATGCATGTCGCCACCCGCGCTCAGGTGAAGGTCCTCGCAGTGGTCAATCACTGGGATGCCGAGGCTTCGCGCGAATTCCATCGCCCGGCGCATCATCCTGGCGTTCATCACCGGCCGCCCATCGTCGGAAATGGCCACCGCGCCCGCTTGCCGCATCGAACCGATGGCCGCCAACTCTTCGCCGGCGCTGCCCTTGGTGATGGCGCCGACGGGCCAGACGTTCACCACCGCATGCCGCCGCGCCTTCTCGATGATGTAGCTGGTCACCGTGGCGTTGTCGTTCACCGGCGCCGTATTGGGCATCGGACAGATGGAGGTGAACCCGCCGGCGGCCGCCGCGCGCGAGCCCGACTCGATCGTCTCTGCGTGTTCGAACCCCGGTTCGCGCAAATGAACGTGCATGTCGATGAAGCCCGGAGCGACCACGAGCCCCGTCGCATCGAACGCTTCCCCGCCCTGCGGCACGGTCAGGTTCGTGCCGACGCCCCGAATCACCCCGTCCTCGATCCACACGTCGGCAATGGCGTCATGCCCGGAGGCCGGATCGATCACCCGCCCGTTCTTAATGACCAGCGCCGCCACAGAGGACCCTTTCAAGGACTGCCATTCGGACGGCGATCCCATTTTCGACCTGGTTCAGAATCACAGATCGTTGAGAATCCGCAACCTCGGAGGAAATCTCGCGCCCACGATTGATGGGACCCGGATGCATCACAATCACGTTAGGTCGCGCCAGCCCCAGGTGTTCCAGCCGCAGGCCGTAGAACTGAAAATACTCGCTCGCCGGGAACGCGGCTTCGTACTGCCGCTCCAGTTGCACTCGCAACATCATGATCACGTCGGCGTCTCGAATCGCCTCGTTCATGTTGGTGGTCAGAGTAACGCCCGGCACAATTTGCTTCAACTCCTCCGGAAGCAAAGATGCGGGCCCGCACAGCACGATCTCGGCGCCGAATTTCGAGAGCAGATACACGTTCGACCGCGCTACCCGGCTGTGCGCAATATCTCCGATGATGGCCACGCGCAGTCCCTCTAGGCTCTGTCCCCGATCCAAAATCGTTCGCGCATCCAGCAGCGCTTGTGTCGGATGCTCGTGGGTGCCGTCGCCCGCGTTGATGATCGGAGTTCCCAGCATGTGCCTTTGCAGAAAGTGCGGCGCTCCGGATGCCGCGTGCCGCATGATGATGGCGTCCGGGCGCATCGCCCCCAATGTGTTCAGAGTGTCCACCAGGGACTCGCCCTTGGACACGCTAGAAGCTTGAGCGGTAATAGAAATCGCGTCCGCGCCCAGCCGCTTGGCGGCGATCTCGAAGCTGGTCCGCGTACGCGTAGACGCCTCGAAGAACAGATTCACCACCATCCGCCCGCGCAGCAGGTCCAGCTTCCTGAAACCGGGCTCGGTGCGGGGTTGAAAATCGCGGGCCCGATCCAGAATCGCCTGGATCTCCTCGCGCGCCAGGTTCTCGATGCCCAGCAGCCCTTCGGGCATCTTACGCTCCCTGCTCGGCGACTTTCTCCACCAGCAGCACTTTTTCCATGCCGTCGATCTCCTGAAACTTCACCTCGATAATCTCGTTCGCGGTCGTCTGCACCATCCGGCCGATGTAGCGGGCCTCAATCGGCAGCTCGCGATGTCCCCTGTCGATCAGCACCAGGAGTTGCACCCGCGCCGGCCGGCCATGATCGAACAGTGCACCGCGCGCCGCCCGGATCGTTCGCCCGGTGTAGAGACCGTCGTCCATGAGAATGATCTCTTTCCCGCCGACTGAAAACGGAATATCGGTTGCATTCACCACCGGTTGGTGTGAGACAGTCGAAAGATCGTCGCGGTAGAGATTAATGTCCAGAAGCCCCACCGGCACCTTGCGCTGTTCCAGGATCTCTATCTTTTGCGCCAGCCGCTGCGCCAGGGGCACTCCCCGGCGGCGGATTCCGATGAACGCCAGTTTGTCCAGGTCCTGGGTCCTTTCCAGGATCTCGTGGGCCAGGCGAACCAGCGTCCGGTCAATTTCCGAGGCGCTCATGAGCTGTGACTTTTCACGCGTGACGGACATAGTGGGTAAACGTTTCAGGGTAACACAGAACTTCAATACCGTTTCAGTCTCCCGCGAATATTCTTGACGAGCCGTTCGATATCGTCGGTCTTTTTCAGCGTCTTCACCGATACAACATACCGATCGTTCTTTTCGATGTCGGTCTTCAGCTCTTCCGCGAGTTTCGCCAACTCCGTTGCGTCTTCGAGATTCCTTTTGTAGTCTTCCTTGACGATCTCCTCCTTTTGAGACTTTCCATTCGGCAGCTTTATGTCTTCTTCCTTCGAATCGGGAAAGGTACGATGGTGCGGGCGGTCCTGCCCGGATACAGCCCACATCATGAGGAGCAGCAGGATTGGGAGCTTCATCAACTACAATCATACTGGACACACCTCCGGGGCAACCCCGCCCGGTAGTGCGTTGCAACCACCCCCGTCAACTGCGCCGACAAAGCCCCGCCCGTCAGGGCGGGGTTCGCGGCTGGGTTCCGTCTCGTCGTAAAGTAAATGATTGGACCCCGTAAACATCGGCATCATCGGTCTCGGCAACGTCGGCATGGGCACGCTCGCCATTCTCACGGAGAACTCCGATCAGATCGCCGCCAAGCTCGGATTCCCGCTGCAAGTTCGTGCCGTATGTAGCCCCAGCGTCTCAAAGAAGGTGTTGCCGGAAAAGCTCAATGCAGCGCTGAAGACCCCCAACTGGCGGGAAGTCGTCGATCACCCCGATATCCACATCGTAGCCGAGCTGGTCGGTGGCACCACCACCGCCCGCGAAATCGTTGAAACCGCGATCTCGCGCGGGAAGTCCGTCGTCACCGCAAACAAGGAGTTGATGGCCTCGGCCGGAGCCGAGTTGTGGGACCTCGCCATCGCCGCCCGAATCAACCTGGCGATGGAGGCCAGTGTGGCCGGCGGAATCCCCATTCACGCGATCCTTCGCGAAGGGATTTCGGGAGACCGGATCAACGCGCTCTACGGCATTCTCAACGGCACCTGTAACTACATCCTGACCGAAATTGAACGCCGCGGCGCGAGCTTCGATCAGGTCCTCACCGAGGCGCAGCAGGCCGGCTACGCCGAGGCCGATCCTTCATCCGACGTCGACGGCTACGATGCCCGTTCCAAGCTCGCCAT
>JBGPHB010000625.1:0-4113 GCA_041484155.1 Bryobacteraceae bacterium | reverse complement strand
GTGATGCTCAAGCCCGAAGGCTCAATGCATTCCTGCAACACGACAAGGCCGGGGTGCGGCGGGTTTTTCATGGTCATGGGCTGGTTCCTTTCAGTGGTAATCGACATAATCAACATCCTCCGCGCCATCGTCAAAGCGGAAAATCACTCGCCAGTTGGCCCGGACAGTTACGGCCCAGAAGCCTTTCATCTGGCCTCTGAGGGATGCAACCGAAAACTTGGCAAGTCCATATGCGCAACGGCCGGAGCCGCGTGAAGCGTCGCCAGAATATTGCGCAGCTTACCGGCGTGTTCCGGGTTTACGCCGCTTGGATCGTCCTGCTCAAAAAGCCGCTTTAGTGCCCGGTGACGGATTGTCCGTATCATCGCGTACCGTAACGCGCCACGTGGCGGATGTCAGAGTTGATTCTACCACAGCAAGAAGGACTGGCCGGGTTGATCGACCCGCCCTCCTTGACGAACCCATCCGCAGGCCGCGTGCTTCGGAAACGAAGGGTCATTAGATAGACTGGTTAGCATGTATCCTCGGAAAGTTCTTCTTGTGTTCCCGCTGTTTGCTTCCTTCTTAACCGCCCAGGCGCCGGCAGCCAAACAGCAGGAGAAACAGGCCCCGGCTTTCATGGGCCCTTGTTCCAATCTGATCTGCGAGGTCGAAAACGATTGGAGCCGCAACAACTTCTTGATCTACGGACTCGCTGGCGCGATGCCGGAGGACAAATACGGCTTCAAGCCCACGCCCGCCCAGCAATCATTTGGCGAGCGGGTTCTGCACGCGGCGCAGGTGAATCTGATGCTGTTGCAGGCTCTCGGCGCCAAAGCTCCCGCGCCCGCCCTGGACACGAATGCGACATCGAAAGCCGCATCGATGGCAGCCCTACAGAGTGTCGGTGCATACGGCGTTGCCGTCATCAAGGAATTCGGTGAGCAGGGACTACAGGCGCGCATCAATTCGCCGGGTCCTGTGGGATGGTTCATGGGTCCGCAGGTGAGCCGCCAGAGGCTCCTGTACTTCCTGATGACGCACTCGCAGGACACCTACGGGCAGTTGGTTGTGTACGCGCGGTTGAACGGCATTGTTCCACCGGCCAGTCGCCAGCCCTGAGTGCCGCGTTGGCGAAAGCCTACTTCACTCGAAACTCCTCTGCCTTCGGAGGCGTCACCGCCTGCTGTGCTGGTTTAGCGAGCTGCGGGATCCATGAGTAAGGCACGCGGTAGGCGCGATACACCGAATTCGTCGGGCGACCTCTGCCGCCGGCGCTGAAAACCGGGTACACGTACTCCCACACGATCGCGCCATCTCGATTCACTTCAAATAAACGCCCGTCCGGGCCCTCGGTGATCAGCGTGTTCCCGTTGACGAGCCGCTGCGCTCCGCTAATGTTGGTCGCGAAAAACGCCGGTGACGTGTACGACCACGCCAGCTTCAGAGTGACCGGATCGATCTCCAGCACACGCGACGTCGGCCGCGCATAAATGTTCTGACCCTGCAACGCAGTTGCGCTCGGCCGTCCGTAACCGCTCGCGCCGCCATTGTCGAACACCAGCAAGTTTCCCTCTCCTGGCAAACCCTTCGGGATGAGATGCGCGTTGTGTTGTCCGATTACTTGACCGAGGGCACGCAACTCAGGCGTAGCACCGTAATCCGGCCCGATCTGCCACACGATCTTGCCGTCCCGAGCCACAATCGCCACAAGCGACGCTTGCCGGCTGCTGATTACCACGTTCTCCGGAGCGAAGCGCTTGTCGCCTTCGTCATACCAGTGGTTCGGACCCAGATACGTCGCCGAATTCATGTGGAACCAGTCGAACGCCCCGCGCGCCGCACTGCCGCGCCGGATCGCCTCGCGAGCGTCGCGGTCGAAGTGCAGGTCCTCGATGTGGTCGCTCGCCACCCATTCCCATGTGACTTTCCCGTCAGGTCCCAGCTCGATGAGCCGGTCGTCCTCGAGCATCGTTTCTCCCGCAACCGCCGTGCGTGCATGCGTCGTGTGCGTCAGCAGCAGCGTCTTCCCTGCGGCACTTGAAGGAGCGGCCGACGGCGAATAATAGCCGGCCGGAAAATCCTCGCGTTGCCAATCATGATGCTGCCGCAGCGCCCAGATCATCGCACCGCCCGCGCCCACGATCTGTTCGTTGCGATCGAAACGCCACAACTCCTTGCCCTCGAAATCGCGCGCGACCAACGCGAGCGATTCCTGCTTTCCCGTATTAGCACCGGTCGCCGCGATCGCCACACCCCCCGGCAGAACGCGCACCGGTCCGCCGGCCGAGCTGTTGTATCCCTCCCAGCGCTTCACGACAGCTCCGTTCATGTCGATCACGATTGCCGCGTCTCCGCCCAGCGGCGACAGCACCGTGAACCCGTTCCACGCCTTCGCCGGATCGTAGATCGTCGTGCCTGTGGGAAACACCGAAGGCGCCGCCCAGAGGAGGATCGCCGCTGCCGCGGCGCATCCCGCAACTCTTAGAGATCGCGTCAAGTCTGCCTCCTTCGGGCTCCAAGACCCGCTGAACCACAATACTCCAAGGACACACCGATCTGAACTCCTCGCCCGTTTGGTCCGGCTGGGGCAGAGCGGCAACGCCCGCGAGGGATTTTCTGGACGGCCGGGGCGCTCGGTTGCGCCGTGCGCGACAACATCGTGTATGGAAACGACGAGTATCGGGATTACTCCAGCCCGCAATTGGCCGAGGATTTGGAGAAGGCGAACCTTTCGAGCGTGCTGGCGCGTTTCTCCGAGGGGCTGGATACGAAGGTCGCGAGCAGCGGCAACAGCATCAGCCTGGGCCAGAATCAGCTCATCGCGTTCATGCGTGCGACTTTGCGACGGCCCGAGTTGCTGATTCTGGACGAGGCGACGGCCAACATCGATACGGTGACGGAGCAGCTTTTGGAGGAGATCCTCAACACGCTGCCGCCAGAATTGCATACAATCGAGTCTTGAATAACTTAAAGATCACGTGCCAGCCGCTGCTCATGGCGACGCTTCTCCTGCCTATTGGCGCGGACGCGCAGTGGCTCAACTACCCGGTGCCGGGCACGCCACAACTGAAAGACGGAAGGCCGAACCTCTCGGCTCCGGCGCCAAGCGGCGCGGACGGCAAGCCGGATCTGACGGGCGTCTGGGCGCACGAGCGCACTACGCCCGCTGAATTCAAACGCATTCTCGGCCCCGCGTACGAGGCCGAGTCGCGAGCTGCACTGATTGGGATGGAGCTCGAATCGGTGCACAAGTACGCGCTCAACATCCTGCTTGATTTGAAGCCCGGAGAGTCCCCGCTGCGGCCCGAAGGAGAGACGGCGATGAAGCGGCGGGCCGCCGAGCGGCGGGTCGACAATGTTTGCCATGGCGAATATGGTTGGCCTGTGGCAGGGCTGCTTGCCGAACCCTTCAAAATCGTTCAGGCGCCCAAGGAAACGATGATTCTGTACGAAGTCGACAACCTCCACCGCCAGGTTTTCACGGATGGACGCGAATTTCCGGCCACCTTCGAATTTCCGGCATATCTCGGATATTCCGTCGGCCACTGGGAGGACGATGCCTTCGTCGTCGAGTCGCGCGGCTTCAACGACCGGACGCCGCTCGACGCCATGGGGCATCCCCGCAGTGAAGCAATGCACGTGACGGAGCGTTTCCGACGTCGCGATTTCGGACATCTGGATACCGAGATGACCTTCGATGATCCTCAGTTGTACGCCCGGAAGTTCACGGTCAAGATTACCTACGAACTCGTGCCGGACAACGATATCTTCGAGATGTTCTGCGGGCAGAACGAGAAGGATCGCGCACACATGGTGAAGTAACTGCGACGCGCACCGGGCGCCGAGCTCCATGGCCTGATGTCCTGTGGGAGACAGTCCAGTGATGCAGAGTGATCAGGTAAGTTCCCCATTCCCTCTTCATCGCACTCGCATTCCCTTCAGTTCACCCCCATTACGCGGGCCGTGGCACATTCTTCGGCGACCTTTAGAAAGTTCAGGACCTTTGCGTTACCCACGATGTATGGATTCGGACTGCCGGGCGCGCGTTTGGCGAGCACCGCCAAGTTGATCTTGGACCGGTCCCAATCGGTGTGGTTGGCAAAGATGATATCCGCTCCCGCCTGCCTCACG
>JBGPHB010000624.1:0-4114 GCA_041484155.1 Bryobacteraceae bacterium | reverse complement strand
GAGAAAGTGGTTTAAAATCAAGGAAGCAGCAAATGTCGGGGCGTAGCGCAGCCTGGTAGCGCACCTGCCTTGGGCGCAGGGGGTCGGGCGTTCAAATCGCCCCGCCCCGACCAATGAAATCCAAAAGATGCGGCCTTCTTCGCGAGGCCGCAAAGTCTACTGTAGTTAAAATTGTAGATGCACGGATCCTAGGAGTTCATCACCTCCGACGGCTTCGCGCGAACAATCATGGGCACTTGGTTCCCCACCAGAGTCGGAGCGTCCAAGGCCTGCCCAGTGCCTGGTCTAGCCCGATTCCGAAACTGCCATGGTAAAGCGTGCCGGAGCGATCACCTGCCGTTAGAGCAGGTGCGCGTTGTAGATTCTCTGTAGCTGTTCAAATCCACAAGTTGCAACCGTTTCGCAGCCACAACTGTCTGATTCCGAAGAGGTGCAGTCGACCCGATCCACTGCGCCCAAGACGGATTCCGGCGAGATCCGGAATCCATCTCCTTTCAACAGCTTCTGTTTCAGCGAGATGACGCGAAGGTATTGCAATATATTGAACCATTTGGAATCCGGACGCTCCGGGCAGCTACGTTTTCGACTACATCGAACTCTGTCCGATGTCCTAACGCGGAGCCACTCTCACTGTCGGACTTCTTTGACCATCCGGCGGTCACTTCAGGCGCGGCGACCTTGTCCAAACCCGCGCCGCAAGAGAGTCAGTTCATGAATCCCTAGAAATGCCAGCCACCCACATGCTTCGGATCAAAGATAGCGTTTGCGGCATGCCCAATCTGGAACGGGCGACCAGGGGCCGCGCTCTCCAAATGGATGCGGCTATTTCACACTCTGCAGATAAGCCATCAGGTTAGCCACATCTTCAGCGGAGAAGTTTTCCAGTAGCGCGAGATGCCGCTGGCGGGCGGTGGCTGTTTTGGTGTCGTGCAGGCGGTCAATCTGCCATGAAATCTTCGCCTTCAGGAAATTAGGCTGCAGGATCTGGGCTCTCAAGACAGCGGGGTTTCTGGCTACTTTGGCCAAATCGCCCGGTGTCGCATGGCAGGAAGTGCATGTCAGTTCAAAATACGCTTTTCCCGCTGCGGGGTTTCCCGGGCCCAAATCCCTTGCTTCGGTAAGCTCCCTATACCTGCCCTGCTGACGCGCATCGTGTATCCACCTTGCGATATCGGAAATCTGCTGGTCGCTCAGATCGGAAAATTGTGGCATCGGAGACAGCTTGGCAGCTTGGGGAATGCCGGCGCGCAGTAGGGGGCCGATCAGATTAGCGTTCTCATCCCTGCCCACCAATGCCGAATGCATCAGGTCCGTGGCTTCGCCGCGGGACACGAGATTCAGACCATGGCAATAGGCGCAACCGAACAATACATACGTCTCATTACTGTGCTGTAGAACCGGATCCGCCAACGGGGGGCCGATAAAATCGATATCGTAGCCGGATCTCGCCACAGACTGAGCGGCAACGGAACCGGTGGCTAAGATCGCTCCGCAAACAAGCAGAGAAAGCCGTGACATGCTATGCGAGCGCCCGCTTGCAGTAGTCGAACATCAACTGCACTTCGTCCGTTCCCGTGCGCAGGGTCCCGTGCTCGAACTCCAGAAGGACCACGATGGGCCACTGGTTGTTCCGGATCATCCTCAGGATTTGGATGATCGGCGCGTCGCCCTCGCCGAACGGCGTGCTGCGCCCGTTGTTCTTCCTGCGGTCACCCAGATGGACGCTGGACACGCGCTCGTGGTGCCTTTCCAGGAACCCAAGACAATCCCCGTTTCCGGCCGTGAAGTGGCGAACGTCCAGGGTCGCCTTGAAATCGGGCGAATACGCCAGACCCTTGTCAAAGCTTGCCTCGTTGCTGAACGCATCTGGGTCCGACAGGTTGTCGTGGTTATGCAGACCCAAAAACATCGCGTGCTTAGCCGGGAATGGAACCAGCCGGTGCGCTACGTCCAATCCGTAGGAGCCAACGCAACCCTTCGCTCCCAGAATGTTGGCCGCCTCAAAGGTTGCGTCGAATTCCGTGTCGCTGTAAGTCTCGTTGAAGCCCACGTAGTAGGTGAAGATGGTGATACCGGCATCGTCAAATTCCTTTTTGATTTTGCGGTAGTAGTCCGCGGGTGTGGTTACCCGCCAGCTCCGCAACTTCTCACGAGCCTCTTGCGGACTCACACCGGGTCCGTCGAATCGGGGCTCACACCAGGTCGCATGCAGCTCAACCATGCCCAGGCCGTTCTGGACCAGCCGCTTTACGAGAGTGGGGCGGTTCTCCCGATTCATCAACAGATCGTGGTAGCAAAAAGGCTGGAGACCAAATTGCACGCCGTGGATGTAAGACCGATTGGGCTTCGCCGGTTGCGCCAACAGGCTGGGAACGCTTGCCACTGCGATCTTGCCGAAATCCCGTCTTGAATAATCCATCTACGCTTTGGCGCCGACGATCTGCGGAATCAACTCGCCGGAGACGTCGGTCAGCCGCATGTTGCGCCCGTTGAAGTAGTAGGTCAGCCGCTTGTGGTCGATCCCCAGCAGGTGAAGCAGCGTGGCGTGCAGATCGTGGTTGGTGGTCCGCTGCTCTTCGGCCTTATAGCCGACGTCGTCAGTGGTGCCAATCTGTTGGCCACCCTGAATCCCCGCGCCGGTCATGAACACCGTCATCGCGCCGGGGTTGTGGTCGCGCCCCACGCCCCGCTGGGAAATGGGCATTCGTCCAAACTCGCTGTGCCACAGAACCAGGGTCTCGTCGAGCAACCCGCGGCGCTTCAGGTCCGTGATGAGCCCGGTGATGGGTTTGTCCACCTCACGCGCGTGCAGCGTGTGGTTGGCCACGATATTGGCGTGAGCATCCCAGGTATCCTCGATGCTGACGTAGGCGCCGCTCATCAACTGGACAAAGCGCACACCCCGCTCCACCAGACGGCGGGCCAATAGGCACTGCCGGCCGTACGGAGCCGTGATCGGGTCGTCCAGGCCATACAGGCTCTTGGTTTCGTCGCTCTCAGTCGACAGATCCACAGCCTCCGGCGCGCAAGCCTGCATGCGGTACGCCAGCTCGTAGGAAGAAATCCGGGCTGACAGCTCCGACATCCCCGGATACTTCTCGTCGAAATTCTGATTCAGCAGGTTCATCTGATCGAGGCGCGCCCTTTGCTGCTGGGCCGACATGTACTGTCCGGGAGCCGACAAATCCAGAATCGGATCGCCTTTGGAGCGGAATACTGTGCCCTGATAGGCCGCCGGCAGGAAGCCCGATTGCCAGTTCGGCGGTCCGGCATAGGGTCCGCCCTTCTGATCCAGGATGACGACGAAACCCGGCAGGTTCTGATTCTGGCTTCCCAGGCCGTACGTCACCCAAGCGCCCATGCTGGGGAAGCCCATCTGGATGGAACCGGTGTTCCATTCGTAATGCGAGATGACGTGATCGTTCGAAAGCCCCTGGCAGGAGTGGACGAACGCCAGGTCGTCCACGATGGTGGAGATATTCGGGAAGATTTCCGAGACCCAGGCTCCCGATTTGCCATACCGCTTGAAGCTGAACGGGCTCTTCATCAGTGGTCCGGGGTAACCCTGCCGCACCTTGATCTCACCCTTGTCCTCCATCGGCATGCGATCGTATTTTTCGAGCGCCGGCTTGTACTGGAACGTATCGAGATGGCTCACTCCCCCGCTCATGAACAGCGAGATCATGGATTTCGCGCGCGGCTTGAAATGCGCGGGCTTGGGCGCGAGAGGCGAGTCCACTTTGCCGGTGGAATCCACGCATTCCGCAGCCAGCAGACGGTCCTGGCTGAGCAGATCCACCAGGGCCAGCCCGCCGATTCCCATGCCCGCCTCCATCCAGAATTTCCGGCGGGAAATGTATTGTTCTTTGCGGCTGCGCTCGCATAGGTTGTCATTCATCGGATTTCCTCCCGCCTACTTGATGTAAACAAATTCATTCAGGTTCAGCGTCACGTGCGCCAGATCGGCCAGGGCGGATCGCAGAGCGGCCTCACCGCGGCTTCCGTTCTGCAACGCCTGGTCCTTCTGCTTTTCCAGGAACGCCAGGTTGAGGTCCAGTTCATGCCCGGTGGGTTCGCGGCTGAGCGCGATGCGGTACATCTCCGTGACCTGTTT
>JBGPHB010000623.1:0-4114 GCA_041484155.1 Bryobacteraceae bacterium | reverse complement strand
GGCGACGAGAAAGCACGGGACCAGCACCGAAGTGAAACCGAGGCGGTCGATGAACCAGCCCAGCGCAAGCGATCCTATCGTGCCCCCCACCTGCAAAGTGGTGCCGACCAGCACCGCGTTGGAAGCCGAATACCCGGCATCCGTGACCACCGTCGGCAGCCAGTTGGAAAGGAAGTAGAGGTTGAGCAGGTTCATGAAGTTGACGACCCAAAGCAGCACCGTCGCCACGCCCCTGCCCTGGCGGAACAGGTGCACCATCGGAACGCCTTCCTTCTTTTCCTCGTGCACGACGTACTGCGATGCGGAGGCGGCCACGGGCGCCGCCGGGTCGATGCGGCGCAGCCATTGGCCAACTTTCTCCAGATTCTTGCCCCGCAACACCATGAATTGGAGGGATTCGGGCAGGAACAAAAACATCAGCACGCCGAGGACGAGCGGTATAGCGCCGCCGAAATAGAACACCGAACGCCATCCGTAGGCCGGAATCAGCCAATGGGCGACGAAGCCTCCGACGGCGGCGCCGGCAGTCAATCCCACCGACACCATCATCATGAGCGTGATCCGCATCCTTTTCGGGCTGTACTCGCCCACCAGGGCCATGGCATTGGGCATGATGCAGCCCAGACCCACTCCGGCTAGAAAGCGAACCGCCAGCAACTCAGTCACGGAGCTGGCGCGCGCGGTGAAAATAGTTAGCGCGGAAAAGAACAGAGTGGCGCCAATCAGCACCGGACGGCGGCCGATTTTGTCGGCAACCATGCTGAACAGAAGAGATCCCACCAGCACGCCGAAAAGTGCGGCGCTAAAGACCGGCCCCAGTTCCGATCTGGGGATTTTCCAGTCCTGAATGATAGCGGGAGCAACGTAGCCAATCGATTGCAGGTCGAATCCATCCATGATCAGGCACAGGCCGCACAGGATGAAGAGGCGTATTTGAAAGGCCCCGACCTTGCTGTGATCGACAAGCTCGGAGATGTTGATTTTGGCCGGGGTCACTTAATATGATGCTCCTCGACTTCCTTATTATTCTCCGTACAGACGTATTCCATCACCTCTTCGCCTTTGGGCATGAGCACCCAGACTCTGGTATTCTTCCATGGCTTAGTGAACGCCTTGGGATCTTCGACCGTGATTTCATATGCCAGGTGGGTCGCGTCGGTGCGCTGGAAACGTTCCACCAGGTGCAGCTTCTCACTGACCGGATGGCCCGCCGTGTCCAGCAACATCCGGGGCGATTCAAAGAACGGGCCGACGGTGTCGATCACCAGCGTGTTTCCCTCCCAGTGGCCCACCGAGTGCCCGTACCAGGTGGTCTCTCTGGCTTCGTCGGCGCTCGGATGCTTCCGCCCGTCCAGGTAAACCACGTGAAAAGCAAACATGGACTCATGCAGGAACACGATTTCCTTGGGGGTCTGAACGATTGCGGTGGGAACAGGCGCGTTCACCGATCTTGTATAGCCCATGGGGTTGCAATGTCCGGTGGGATCATAATTTGAAGCGTCGTAGTTCTTGGTGAGCTCCGCTGCCCAGGGAGTCATCGGAAGCTCTCCGCCCGGCCCCTTCTGGCTGCAACCCTTCATTTGCGCGCCGCACGCGTCGCCGCGCCCATCCTTGCTCATGTCGATGGCGAACGGGTGGTCCCATACGCCGCTCAGGTCGGGCTTGCCGTCGTAGGTGCGAGGTACGGATCTCTTCGCGCTGCTTTGGCCGGCCAGCGGCAGAATCGCAAACACGGCGATCGAGATGAAGCGCTTTCTCAATTCGTGAAAAACTCCTATTCGAGACTCGCGCCGGGTGCCGCGCAACCGTCCTACATTCTATGGAGATAAGCCGGAGTGTGTCAAGCCTGACCGCGCCCACGCTCCACTTCTTGACAGTCCCGAGAAGGCCGGGGTATACTGGCTCGCGGATTCAAGAAAGACGATCGACAAATCAAAGGAGAGAAACGAAATGGTGACGTTGAACGATGCACGGCGAATCATAGCTGCCGCCGAAAAGAAAGCAGCCGAGATCAAACAACCGATGAACATTGCCGTGGCGGACGCGGGCGGGAATATCGTCGCTCACGTGCGAATGGACGGAGCCTGGATCGGCAGCATCGATATTTCCCAAAAGAAAGCGTACACGTCGCGGGCATTCGACATCTCCACCAAGGATCTTGCCAGCCACAGCCAGTCCGGAAACCAGTTTTTTGGCATCCACGCATCCAACGACGGAAAGATCATGATTTTTGCCGGGGGCATCCCGCTGAAGAAAGATGGCAAGGTGGTTGGCGCCGTCGGCGTGAGCGGCGGGTCCGGCGATCAGGACCATGCCGTGGCCGAGGCCGGCGTCGCAGCCTACTGAAGAGTCGGTCAAAGGAGCGGACATCATGGCAACCAATCGTGGCCTGGCCTACATGGGGCCTGGAAAAGTAGAAGTACAGAGCATCGATTTCCCCAAACTCGCGATCGGGAACCGGAAATGCGAGCACGGCGTGATTCTGAAGATCGTTTCCACAAATATCTGCGGAAGCGACCAGCACATGGTCCGGGGCCGCACCACCGCGCCGCACGGCCTGATTCTGGGGCACGAGATCACCGGTGAGGTGCTCGAAGCCGGACGCGACGTCGAGTTCATCAAAGTTGGCGACCTTTGCTCGGTGCCGTTCAATATTGCGTGCGGCCGCTGCCGGAATTGCAAAGAACGGCTGACCGGCATCTGTTTGAACGTGAATCCAGCCCGGCCGGGAGCCGCGTACGGCTACGTGGACATGGGAGGCTGGATCGGGGGCCAGGCCGAATACGTCATGGTTCCGTACGCGGACTTCAATCTCCTCAAGTTCCCCAACAAGGCGCAGGCCATGGAGAAGATTAAGGACCTCACCTGCCTCTCGGACATTTTGCCCACGGGATATCACGGCGCTGTTACCGCCGGCGTGGGACCGGGTTCCACCGTGTACGTTGCCGGCGGCGGTCCCGTCGGTTTGGCGAGCGCCGCGGCATGCCAGCTCCTGGGAGCAGCCTGCGTGATCGTAGGCGACCTGATTCCGGAACGGCTGGCGCAAGCGAAGAGTTTCGGCTGCGAGACCGTGGATGTCTCCAAGAGCGCTTCCGTCGGCGATCAGATCGCACAGATTCTGGGCGAACCGGAAGTGGATTGCGGCGTCGATTGCGTCGGGTTTGAAGCGCGGGGCCATGGGGCAGGCGCAGGCACGGAAGCCCCGGCCACGGTGCTCAATTCCTTGATGACCATTACTCGGGCCGGCGGAGGTATCGGTATTCCGGGCCTGTACGTGACCGACGATCCCGGCGGCATTGATGACGCGGCCAAGACCGGAAACCTCAGCATCCGGATCGGTCTCGGCTGGGCAAAATCGCATTCCTTCATGACCGGGCAATGTCCGGTGCTGAAGTACAACCGGAACCTCATGCAGGCCATTCTGCACAACAAGATCAAGATCGCCAAGGCAGTCAACGTCACAGTGATCACGCTCGAGGATGGTCCCAAGGGTTACAAGGACTTCGACAAAGGAACCGCGAAGAAGTTCGTGATCGATCCGCACGCCATGCTGGCGCGCGCGTAACGCAGGCCCCGGCCTGCATTCTGCTAATCGAACTCTAAAACGATCTCGTCCACATAGCACCAGCCCCAGTCCTCACCCGGCTGGAGCGACTTCATAATCGGATGCTTGACCGCATGGAAGTGCTTGGTCGCGTGCTTGTTCTTCGAGGAATCGCAGCAGCCCACGTGTCCACAGGTCATACATAGCCTCAAGTGGACCCAGGTGTCACCCATCTTCAGGCACTCCTCGCATCCATGCGTATGAGGCTTCGGGTCTCGAATCTGGTTCGTGTGGGTGCACGTCATCGGCTTATCCTTTCGCTGCTGGAAGCTGCATTTTTTTCACGCAAAGACGCAAAGGCCGCAAAGAAGAACGGGCGTTGTTTTCTTTGCGAACTTTGCGTCTTTGCGTGAAATTTTAGTATCTCGTGACTAAGAAGAACCCTCCGCCAACAGCGATTGCGTCCTCGATCAAAGCAACCACCCAATCCGGCGACTTCAAGGCCGTGCGCAAACGCGTTCGGAACTCAGACCCGCCCCAGGTTCCCGCCAACGCACCCAGGCCGCCGAG
>JBGPHB010000622.1:0-4116 GCA_041484155.1 Bryobacteraceae bacterium | reverse complement strand
CCTGGCCGCACATCATGACCTGCGTGATGCCTTCCTGGTGACAGATGTCGATCAACCGCGTGAGTTGGCCGAGGGAGATCCAGTGGCAGCGGGCGGCGAGGGGCTCGATCTCCGACGATGCTTCTTCCTTGATGCCGATCGCCACCACTTCGAGGCCCGCTTTGCGCGCGGCCTCCAGGGCGAGCAACGGAAACCGTCCATTCCCGGCGATCAATCCGAGTGGCATGACTACTTGATAAATCCGCGGCTCGACTGGCGGATGAATTCGAGCAGCTCATTCACTTCGGGCGATGGCTCCACCTCCTCCGCGATACGCTCCAAGGCTTGCGTCGTATTAAGGTCGGCGCGCGTTAGCAAACGAAACGCCTTGTGCAACCCGTCGATCGTTGTGGCGGAGAAACCGCGCCGCTTGAGGCCGGTCGCGTTCGCCCCGTACACCTTCGCTTCGCGCGCGGTCACCGTATTGGAGTACGGCAGAACATCCTGGGTGATCACGCTGTAGCCGCCGATGAACGCGTGCCGCCCGACGCGACAGAACTGATGCACTCCGGTGGAAGCTCCAATCCAGGCCGAATCTTGCACGCTAGCGTGCCCCCCCAGCGTCACGGCATTGGCAAGCATGGTTTGATTGCCGATATGCACGTCGTGCGCCACGTGAACGTAAGCCATCAAAAGATTATCGTCGCTGATGGAAGTCACCATGCCCCCGCCCTCGGTCCCACGGTGGATGGTCGCGAACTCGCGGATGCGATTGCGATGGCCGATCCGCGTCTCGGACCGCTCCCCGCGATATTTCAAATCCTGAGGCGCCACTCCGACGGTCGAGTACGGGAAGAAAACATTGTCTTCGCCGATTCGCAACGGCCCTTCGAGAAATATATGCGCCATGAGGCGGGTGCGTGCGCCGATCTCGACGTCGGCGCCCACGATCGAGTACGGCCCGATGTCGGCTGACTCCGCGACCCGCGCTCCGGGGTCCACGATCGCGGTGGCGTGAATGGGCATCAGTAGCTTAGACGCCGGCCCGGTCGGCAAGCTTACACATCATTTCCGCCTCGGCGACCACCGCGCCGTTCACGGTGGCCGTGCCAAACATCTTGGCGACGGTGGCCTTGCGCTTGGAAACCTTCATCTCGATGCGGAGCTGGTCGCCCGGCAGCACCGGTTTGCGGAATTTGGCTTCGGTGACACTGGCCAGTAGCACCAGCTTGCTTTTTCGATCTTCGATCTGGCTCAACACCAGGACGCCGGCGACTTGCGCCATGGCTTCCACGATCAGAACACCGGGCATCACCGGAAAATCGGGAAAATGGCCGGCGAAGAAGGGCTCGTTGATCGTAACGTTCTTGATCCCGACAATCCGGTCCGGCTCCAACTCCTCGATACAATCGACGAGAAGAAATGGATAACGATGCGGAAGGATCTCCCGGATCGCCTGGATATCCATGATGGGCATGCGGTTTAGCTATTATACCAAGCGATGGATTCCTTCCTTCGCTACACGCGCCAAAAACAGAAAGATATCGTCGCCCTGATTCGCGAGTTCGTCGAGTGCGAGTCGCCAAGCGATCATCCGCACGGCGTAAACCGGTTCCTGGATTTGATGGCCGCGCGCGTGAAAGACATCGCGCGGGTCCGGACCTATCCGGGCGGCGCGTTCGGCAAGCATCTGCGGTGCGAGTTTATCCTGCCCGGTGAGGGGAAACGAGGACAAATCCTGGCGCTCGGCCATGCGGACACGGTCTGGGCGCTGGGCACGCTGCGCACGATGCCTTTTCACGAATCGAGCGGACGGCTGTGGGGGCCGGGGGTATTCGACATGAAGGCTGGCCTGGCGTTTTTTGTTTTCGCGATGCGCGCGCTGCGCGATTTGAACATTCCAGTGGCCCACAAGGTGGTGCTGCAAGTGAACTCGGATGAAGAAGTGGGCAGCCCCTCGTCGCGCGCTCTAACGGAAGAGGCCGCCCGGCGAAGCGCTGCGGTGTTGGTGCTCGAACCGGGCGCCGGAGTCGAAGGAAAACTCAAGACCGCGCGGAAGGGAGTGGGCGGCTACGTGGTAACCGTCCGGGGCCGTGCCGCTCACGCCGGACTCGACTTTGTCGCAGGCGCAAACGCGATCGTGGAAATGTCCCGTCAGGTCGAAAGGATCACCAGTTTCACACGCCTCGATCGTGGCGTCACGGTGAATCCCGGAATCATTCGTGGGGGCACGCGCAGCAACGTGGTGGCGTCCGAGTGCTGTGTCGAGGTTGATATCCGCACGCCGCGAGAACGCGATCGAACAGATCTGGAGCGGAAATTCACGTCGCTCAAGCCGTTCGACAAACGCTGCACCATTGAAGTCAGCGGCGGGCTGAACCGTCCCCCGATGGAGCGTTCGGCGGGCGGGCGGAAACTGTTTCGCCAGGCGCGGGCGCTCGCCGCGGAACTGGGCGTGGCGCTCGAAGAATCGTCGGCTGGGGGCGGGTCGGACGGGAACTTCACCGCAGCGCTCGGCGTGCCGACGCTGGACGGGCTCGGCGCGGTGGGAGAAGGCGCGCACGCCCCAAACGAGAGCATCCTCGTCAACCGGATTGCCGACCGAACCGCACTGCTGGCCAAGCTGGTCGGGACGCTGGTGATATCCTGAAGTCAAAGCGATGCGCCGTATTCGATGGCTCCTTCCGGTCGCCATCCTTTGTATTCTCGTCTCCGTGGGCGCAACGTACTTCAAGCGCAAAGCCAGCCTTGACAAGGATGCGCCGCCCCCTCCCAAGCCGCTGGAAGCCGGCATCGACGCCCGCTCCCAGTACTGGACTTACGGGGACAGCACCGGCACGCAACAAAAGTATCTGGTGCGCGCCCGGACCATGCGGCAGGTCAAAGCGCCCTCGGTGATCGAGCTGGAGGACGTCGAACTGCAGTTGTTCCACAAGAAGGGCGCCGCATTCGACCTGGTCCGTTGCGCGAAGGCGCAGTTTGACCTGTCCGCCAAGACGCTGTATTCCGAGGGTGATGTCGAGATCACCATGGGCGTTGCGGAAAGCGGGTCTCCCCATGGACGCCTGGTGAAGATTCGTTCCTCGGGCGTAAACATCCAGAGCGAGACGGGTAAGGTCACCACGGATCGCGGCACGACGTTCGAGTTTGACGAGGGCGGTGGCTCCGCGGTGGGCGCCGAGTACGATCCTCAGGCGCGCGAGCTGCATTTGCGTGCCCAAGTATCGCTCGACTGGCGCGGCAAGACCGCCGGGTTCGTGCCCATGCACATCGAAGCCGGTGAGGCTTTCTACAAGGAAAGTGAGTCGAGGGTCATCCTGCAACCCTGGTCCAAACTTACCCGCGACACGCTCCAGATGGAGGCCGGCATGTCGGTGGTGACGCTCGATGAGGGCGAGATCCGCCGCGCGGAAATGCAGGCCGGGCATGGCGTCAAAGACGATCCAGGGCGCAAGGTGGAGTTCGGCGCCGATCAGCTCACTCTGCATTTTGCCGACGGCATGCAAGTCAGCAAGATCGAGGGCGACCGCAACGGCCGGCTGGTCTCGACCGCGGCGGCGATGCGGACCACAGTGACTGGCAATCGATTGGATCTGGACTTCGAGACCTCGGCCAAGGACAGCACGCTGACGACTGCCGCCGCTACCGGGTCTAGCGTGGCCGAAGCGCAACCGCTGCCGAGACCCGGCGCGGAACTTGCGGATACGCGCGTTCTGCGGAGCGATATCATCCGGCTCAAGATGAAGGCAGGCGGACGCGAAATCGACAACGTGGAGACCGCGGGTCCTGGCACGCTCGATTTTCTGCCGAATCGTCCCGGCCAGCCCAAGCGCTGGATGAAGGGCGACCGCATCTGGATCGCCTACGGAGCGGAGAATCGCATCCAATCCTTCCGCTCGACGAACGCCTCGACGCGCACCGAGAGACCGGCTCGACCGCCCGCGCTTACGGAAAGCCAGGAGATCGCCGCCGCGTTCGACCCGAAGACCAGCGAACTGACGGGTCTGGAGCAAAAGACTGATTTTCGTTACGAGGAAGGCGCCCGGCGGGCCCGCGCGGATCGTGCCACGCTGGACCAGGCGAAAGACCTGATGACGCTCGACGGCGCCGCGCGCGTGTGGGACCCGACGGGTTCTG
>JBGPHB010000621.1:0-4122 GCA_041484155.1 Bryobacteraceae bacterium | reverse complement strand
CCGGGCGTGGCCCGGGATCGCTCATGCTGCGCTTCAGGTAGACTACCCTCATGCGATTCTTGCTGTGGTTGTTGCCTTCGCTCCTGGCCGCGCAGACCTACGATATCGTTCTCCAGAGCGGCCGGGTCATGGACCCGGAATCGGGCCTCGATGCCGTGCGCAGCGTCGGAATCAACGGCAAGAAAATTGTCGCGATTTCTACCCGTCCGCTGCGCGGCAAGGTGGAAGCCGATGCCAGTGGGCTCGTGATTGCCCCAGGATTCATCGACCTGCACCAGCACTCGCAAACGCCCGAGGCTTACAGGTTCAAAGCCATGGACGGCGTGACTACCGCGCTGGAGTTGGAAGTGGGCGCCTCACCGGTCAGCGAATGGTACGCGGCACGACAAGGCAAAGCGCTCATCCATTTCGGCGCCAGTTCCGGACACATACCGGCTCGCATGGCGGTGATGCACGATACCGGCGGCCTGTTGCCACGCGACGCTGCCATGAACCGTCCCGCCACGGTCGAAGAGCAGAGAGCCATCGAATCCGCCGTTCAGAAGGGCCTGGACGAGGGCGGGCTTGGAATGGGCATGGGGATCACCTACACGCCCACCGCGCCTCCCGAGGAGATTCTGAATCTGTTTTATTTGGCCGCCAAGTTCAGGCGGCCTGTGTTCGTACACGTGCGGGAAGGCGGGAATGCGATCCAATCCTTGCAGGAGGTGATCGCCGACGCGGCCGCCTCCGGCGCGCCCCTGCACATCGTCCACGTCAACAGCGTAGCTCTGGACAAGACAGCGGACGCACTCCGCATGATCGCGGGCGTACGGGCGCGCGGTTTAGATGTCACTGCCGAAGCCTATCCTTATACGGCGGCCATGACGGAAATCGCCTCGGCGATGTACAGCAACTGGGAGTCCCAGCCGCCGGAATACTTCGCCCGTCTCCTGTGGCCGCCCACCGGTGAACGGCTGACACGAGAGTCGTTTGAACGTTACCGGCGGCAAGGCGGATTCGTCGCGCAGTTTAAGAACACCGAGGACATGGTACGGCTCGCCATCTCGGATCCAAAAGTGATGATTGCTACGGACGGCATTCTCGAACATCCGCGCTCGGCGGGAACGTATGCGCGGGTGCTGGGCAAGTATGTGCGGGAGGAGAAGGCCCTGACGCTCATGGATGCGATTCGCAAGTCCTCGTTGATGCCCGCGCAGCGCCTGGAAGCGATGTCCCCACAGATGCGCCAGAAGGGCCGCTTGAAAGTGGGCGCCGACGCCGACATCTCCGTCTTCGACCCCAACCGCGTCATCGATAAAGCCACCTTCGAAAATCCCAAGCAGTATTCCGAAGGCTTTCGTTACGTGCTGGTCGAGGGAACCTTCGTGGTCCGCGAGGGCAAGTTGCAGGAGGGCGTCGCGCCGGGCCAAGGGATTCGCGCTCAATGAGCGGTCTTCTTCTAGCAGCCTGTGGCAAGAGTCTGTGTGCGCCCAGGAGGATGACAAGCTAAAGCATGTCCCACATTGTCAATCAACCATTTACAGCCCGCAGTGGGACATGCTTCAGCTTGTCAATGACTTTGCCACAGGCTGCTAGCCCGACTGGTCTGGACGGGCAAGCCGGTTTTCGTTCACTCAAATATCGGCGATATCCTCGCCAGCACCTCGTCCATGATCGCGTCTGGAATGCTTTCCAGTTTCTTGCCTCCGCGCGCGGCCAGATCGAGAGCTCGGGGCTGGTCGCATCGGACAACTCCCATCGTTTTGGTCCCGGCTCCTGTCAGCGGCACGGCGAAACCTGCCGTCCGCGCGAAATTACCGCCGCTGGTGATCGGCAGAATTACAGGGAGCTTCGTTATCCGGTTGAAGGCCTCCGGCGAAACAATCAGCACCGGACGGCGGCCCTTTTGCTCGTGTCCCGAAGTTGGATCGAGACTGACGAGCCAAATTTCGCCGCGCTTCATCAGATGAGCTCGCCACCAACGGGTTTACTATCGAGCCATTCTTGCTCTTCCTTTCTGGCTCTTCCTTGGGCGCGCGGCGCCTTGGGATCGCATTGGGCGAGCAACTCGTCCAGGGAATACCGGCGCCGCTCCTGCGGCTCCACGACGAGACGGCCACTTTCAATCGCGACGCCGACCTTAGCGCCAGGCTGCAAGTGCAGGATCTCGAGCAGCGCGGGCGGGACGGCCAGCATGACCGAACCGCCGACCTTGCGCAGACTGGTAGTGTGCATGGCGTTCCTGCTCTAGTTATATTTTAGTATAACATCATGGAGATGGCTGAGACTCCGTCGTACCAACGAACCCACTCTTACCGCCCCTCCATCTGAAACTTCCATATCTTCGCGCGGAAATCCAGACCCAGCCCCATCACCTTCCCGTCCGGCGTCCATCCGAGCCCATGAAAATCCGTCGTGTAGTCCACCGGAATGCGCGTGATCTCTCCGGTACGCGGGTCGATCACTCCCGCCGGCCAATACCAGGTGGAAGTACCGAGCGGCGTCAAAATGCGGCCGTCCTTTCCGATGCTATTCGGGCCGATCATGAACGCCGGCCGCAGAACGCCCGTCCGCGGGACCTCCCGTTCCGCGTCGCCATCCAGCGGGACCTGAACCAGCCGGATGATGGGGTTTTCCACCACTTCCACCAGCAGATACGCTCCGGAAGGATCGACCGCGACATAGTCGCCGGCGCGCACCTTTCGGGGCTGGCCGCCGGATACCGGGATTGACCAGATCGTCCCGCCGGCCGCGCAGTAGAGCACCTTTCCGTCGGGTGAAGACGCCAGCGAAGTGATGGGCCCCTTGTCAAACGGAATGCGCCGCGTGATCCGTCCATTGGAGACCAGGGCCATCGCGATCGTGCGCCTCGGTTCCGGCCCAATCAGGAACGCAATCTCGCCCGGGCCGGCGGCAGTGACCGGGGCGGAATTCGCTTCCCCCGTGGCCACCAGCGGGACCGGATCCTTTTCCGGCTCCGCCACCACCAGGCGCATCCGTCCCCCCGTGCCCTGAGTCAGCACGACGCGGCCATCCGGCAGCACGGCAAAATTCTCCTCCGCGGCCCAAGGCGCTCCCGGAGCCTCGTACGCCGGCAGCGTGGCGATCTTTTCCGCGCGGCCGCCCTGCGCGGAGAAGCGCAACAAGTCCACGGGCCTCTCGATCTGGTCCAGATAGATACTGCCATCCGGTCCTGCATCTAGAGAGAAGACCATGTTCGTGAGGCTGAGCAGAGCGCGGACAACGCCGCTCCCGCTCCGGGGTATGGCAAGGATGCGTTCGAGATTGCCCGAGCTGACCGCGAACAAAACGTTCTTCCCATCGCGTGTGACCGCCAGACCCGGAGCATTCGAATCGACCGGCGCCCCGGTTTCCAGGCGGCGCAGCTTGCCCGACTCCAGGTCGATCGCGAACAAATGCGCGCCCGCTTCGTGCCCGGGTCCGATCGGAGTGCCGAACGCAACGGCCTCCCGTCCGTCGGGAAAACTTCTCGCCACGCCGATGATTCCGGAGGCCATCTCCAGAGGAAGAGCTTTCCACTGGCCTGTTTCCGGCCAATACCGGAACACCTGATTCTGCCGCTCGGCGTTGATTTTTGCCACCAGCAGGCTGCCATCGGGCAGCGCCTCCGGAGAGCCGGCGTCTTCCACCACCAACTGCTCTTCGCCTCCGAGCACCGGCACGCTGTAAATCCCTCGCGGCACGTCGGTCAGGCGATCGTAGTAAATCTTCGTTCCGTCCGCCGACCAGCTCAACTGATTGACATAGCCCTTGTCGCTGGCGTGGGTGAGGATCGCCAGGTTGCCGGATTCCGGCTTCATGACGGCTACCTGGAAGATCTCGCCGGAGCCGGTAGTGATGAACGCGAGCCAATGGCCATCCGGCGAAGGCCGCGGCGAGTACGACCTCTCCGGACCGCCCAACAGCACGCCCGTCCATACCGGCGCTCTGGCGTCGCGCCACAACCACCGCGTGCCTGCCACTCCGGCCGCGATCAACGCCACGGCCGCCAGTGCGCGCCAGCGCCAGGCCTTCCGTATTCCCGCCGCGGCAGCCGTGCTGTGGCTCCCGCTTTGCGACATTGAAGACAGGGCGAAGCTCAGGTCGCGTGCCGATTGGAAGCGGTCCCCCGCCTCCTTT
>JBGPHB010000620.1:0-4125 GCA_041484155.1 Bryobacteraceae bacterium | reverse complement strand
GTTGGATAGACTTCGATCGTGGGATCGACCACCCGCGAAAACCAGACGCGGTCCCCGTAGTGGATGTGTGCCAACGTCTCAAGGAGGCTGTGATGGGACGCGCCCATGTCGCGGGAGAGCTGTTCCTGGTCGAGCTTCGACGCCGCATCCAAAAGCTTCCGCGAAGCCCAACCGGAATAACGAAGATGTCCTCGGAGTTCCTCCGCCGTCATCGCAGTAACCACGCTTTCATGGTCCGGGATACGAGGTCGGACGCGTCTTGCTGCACGAAATGACTCGCGCCGGGAATCGTTACCAGCGTGAGATCCCGGTCGAGCCAATCCCAGGTGTTGTTCAGTGCATCGGAGAGCAGCGCCGTGTCGCCCAAGCCGTGGATCATCAGCACGGGCATCTGCGCCTTGACGAGCGGTGACTTGTCCTCGGTGTACGGCTCGCGCGGGTAATTGCGTTTATAGTAGTTCAGCATCGCCTCGAAATCGGACCGCTTGAAGGCTTCGATGTACTTGGCGCGCGCCTCAGGATCCTTTACCCAGAACGCAAGCTGCTCCGCCGTGAGCTTTGCAGCCGCATCCGGCTGCTGGAAGTTGCGCGCGTACTGGCTGTTCTTCTGCTGCTCCGGATTGTTCGCCAGCTCGCGAGTGAGGCCGCGCGGATGCGGAAGGTTGAGGATGATCAGACGGTCCGTCATCTGAGGAAGATTCAGCGCGAACTGCCACGCCACCAGACCGCCCCAGTCGTGCCCCACGATGATCGCTTTCTCACGGCCCAGTGATTTGATGACCGCCACCACGTCGCCCACCAGCAAGCGCACATCGTAGTTCTCGACGCCCTTCGGCTTGTCGCTCAGGTTGTAGCCCCGCTGGTCGATGGCGACACACTGGAAGTTATCGGCCAGCGCCTCCATCTGATTGCGCCAGGTGTACCAGTAATCCGGGAACCCGTGAATCATCACGACCAGCGGCCCTTTACCGAGGCTCGCGTAGTGGATCTTCACGCCGTTCGAATCGGCGTAACCGTGCGTGACACGGGATTCGATGTCGGCGGCATGGGCGAGAGTGCTGACAAGAAGCGGAAAGAGAATAGACCGCATAGAGCCAGTATAAGAGGTTGTTAACCTAAAGATCGATGCACAAGGATGCGGCCGCCGTCCGCGAAGGTGAAGAGCTCGACGCCGGGGCGCTCTCAAATTATCTCCGCGGCAAAATCGACGACGCGGAGCGAGGCGTCGCAGTCGAGCAGTTCCCCGGGGGACATTCGAATCTCACGTACCTGCTGCACATCGGCAACCGCGAGTACGTACTGCGGCGTGCGCCGATGGGCCCCGTGGCCCCGAAAGCGCATGACATGGTGCGCGAATTTCGCATCCTGCACGCCGTGAACCCGCACTTTCCTCCGGCTCCCAAGGTCTACCTCGTGTGTGAGGACCCCGCAATTCTCGGAGCGGCGTTTTTCCTAATGGAACGGCGCCGCGGCATCGTCCTGCGCGATCGCGTGCCGGCCGAGCTCGCGGCACATGAGAACTACGCCCGACGGATCAGCCGCGCGTTCGTTGATTGCCTGGTGCGTTTGCATGCCGTGGATGTCGAACAGCGCGGACTCCTCGCGTTGGGCAAGCCCGAGGGATTTGTCGCGCGGCAGGTGAGGGGCTGGTCGAGCCGCTGGGAGCACTCGCGGACCGAGCCGAACCCAGAGATGGATGGAGTGATGAAGTGGCTCGCCTCCACGATTCCGCCATCCGGCAAACCGACGCTGGTTCACAACGATTTCAAGCTTGACAATATGATGATCGACAGCCGCTCGCCCGACCGGATCGAAGCCGTGCTGGATTGGGAAATGGCGACCGTCGGCGATCCGTTATGCGATCTCGGACTGACCCTGTGCTACTGGAGTTCCGCCCTGGTTCCCGGCACAGGTCATGAAGCGATCACCGCCGGCGCCGGCTGGTACCGGCACCATGAGTTCGTGGCCCACTACGCGGAAAAGACCGGGCGGGATCTTTCAGCGCTCCGCTGGCACGAAGTACTCGGCTTCTTCAAGCTGGCCGTCATTCTGCAGCAGATCTATTTCCGCTTCAAGCGCGGGCAGACCTCTGACGACCGCTTTCGCAACTTCGACCTGCGCGTGAAGGCGTTGACCAAGCTGGCGGCCCGGATGGTGGAGAAATCCAGTTGAGTGTTCTTTATCTGGTCCGCCACGGGCAAGCGGGCACGCGCGAAGACTACGACTCGCTCTCCGACCTCGGCCGCCGTCAATCCCGGCTGCTGGGCCAGTACTTTGCCGATCAAAACGTTCACTTTGAGGCCGTCTATTCCGGATCGCTGGCACGGCAGCGGGCGACGGCCGAGGAAGTTCTTCCGGGCGTTGAGATGATCGTCGATCCCGGATGGGACGAATTCGACCTGGGTCAGGTTTACGCCGAGCTCGCGCCGTACTTATCGGAGGCCGATGCCGAATTCCGCCGCGAATACGGCGAGATGCGGGAAGCGGTGGCCGCCAGCCGGGGTGCACACGACGCGCCGGTGCATCGCCGGTGGAACGATTGCGACAAGAAGGTCGTGCGGGCTTGGGTAGAGGGGCGCTATGAGTATTCCGGCGAGTCGTGGCAGGTGTTCCGGGAACGGATTCACGCCGCCCTGGCGCGGGTTGTAGGGGTGCGACACGGGGGCAATGCGATCGTTTTCACCTCAGCCACGCCCATCGGCGTGTGCGCTGGCCGAACGCTGGAAATTTACGATGGGCGTGCGATGCAACTTGCCGGCGTGACGCTGAATACGTCGTTTTCAACTTTGCGCCTACGCGAGTCCGAAATCCGGCTGTTCAGCTTCAACACCATTCCGCACTTGAATGACCCCGCTTTCCGGACGTTCCGGTAACGCAGGCCCCGGCCTGCTCCACGATATCAGTCGGCGACTTGGTACAATAATCCGCGGCCTTCAAAACATGATTTCCTTAATGCCGGGACCGGTCGAAATCTCCGATGCCGTGAATGCATCATTTCGCCTGCCCCCGATTTCTCATCGCAGCGCGGAGTTCATTCACCGGTTTGAAGCCGTACGTTCACGGCTATGCGAAATGACCGGGGTCACGCATGTCGCCTTGCTTAACGGCAGCGGCACGCTGGCCAATGAGGCCGTCGCGAGTTGCCTGGAAGGTCCCGGCCTGGTGCTGGTAAACGGCGAGTTTGGCGCGCGGCTGGCGAACCAGGCGCTGCGGTGGGATTTGCCCGTGCGCGTGGTGGAATGGGGGTGGGGCATCCCGTGGGACCTCGATCGCGTCGCTGAGGAGGCCGGCGGCGTCCGCTGGATTTGGGGCGCCCATCTGGAGACCAGCACAGGGATGGTGAATGACATCGAGGGCCTCAAGGCGTTAGCGCTGGAGCGCGGCGTGCGGCTGTGCCTCGACTGCATCAGCAGCCTGGGCGCCGTCCCGGTCGATCTGCGCGATGTCTGGCTCGCCACCGGCGTTAGCGGCAAGGCGTTAGGATCTTTCGCCGGCGTGGCGATGATCCTCGCCTCAGAAGAACCGCGGCCCAGCCGGAGTGTCCCGACGTATCTCGACGTCGCCCGTGCAATGCAGACGGAGGGCCCGTGCTTCACATTCCCGTCGCCTTTACTCTTGGCCTTGGAACGGGCGCTGGAGACGCAGCACGACTACGCAACCCTCGGCTGCCTGGTACGGCGGCGGTTGCGCGCCATGCGACTGAGGCCGCTGGTTGACGAATCCTTCCATTCGCCGGTGGTTACGACGTTCACTCCTCCCACGCCCGATTTCCTGGACCGCTGCCACTCGCTCGGTTACTGGATCGGGGGCGAAAGTTCTTACCTGGCCGAGCGGGGTCTGGTGCAGATCGCGAACATGGGCGCGGTCAGCGCCGGGCACATCGACGCTTTCTTCAACCATGTATCGCTTCAAGCAGGCTGAAACCAAAGCGGAACTGGAACAGGTTTTTCGGCTGAACCACGCTGTATTTGCGAGCGAACTGCACCAGCACGCGGCGGTCTCATCAGCCCGGCTGGTCGACAAATTCCACGACAAGAACCTGTACCTGATTGCGCTCTCCGGAGACGAGATTGTGGGCATGATCGCGGCCCACGATCGGCCGCCGTTTTCGATCGCCGAGAAGCT
>JBGPHB010000619.1:0-4125 GCA_041484155.1 Bryobacteraceae bacterium | reverse complement strand
GCCAGGACAAGCAATCCGGCCCGGAGGCCTTTCATGATTTTCATAAGCGAATCTCCTTGTGGGATCACGCTCTCGGGAGCGCGATCTACTGTCCTGATGGTGGCGCCACGCCTGCTTTGAAGTCTTGTAGAAATCTTAGAGTTTCTTGACGGAATTCTGATCCTCCTCCCTTTGGTACAATGTGGCCGGCCGGTACGGGTTAGAGGTAACTATGTCCAGCGGTTTGAGAGTCGCGTACAAATTCGGCGATTATTGTCTCATCCCCGCCGACAAGCAACTGCTTCGCGGCGCCGTGTCCGTGCCGCTTCCGCCCAAGGCGTTCGACACACTGGCCATGCTTGTGGAAAACCAGGGCCGCCTCGTGCAGAAGGACGAGTTCCTGAAGCGAGTCTGGCAGGACAGCTTTGTGGAAGAGGTAGCCTTGGCACACGCCATTTCCCAATTGCGCAAGGTCCTACGGGACGGGATGGATGACGTCAATTGTATCGAGACGGTCCCGAAGCGGGGGTATCGTTTCATCGCACCGGTAGAAGTGGTGAACCCAGGGTCCCACGACACCCTGGTACGGGAGACGCTTGCGGTGCTGCCGTTCGAAAACCTCGACGCAGGTCCCGAGCGCGAATATCTGGCCGACGGCCTCACCGAAGAGGTCATTACGGTGTTGGGCCAAGTTGATCCGGAGCACCTGGGCGTGATCGGTCGCACTTCGATGAGTGCCTATCGGCGAACCACCAAATCGCTGGCTGAGATCGGAAGGGAACTGGGTGCGGGTTTTCTGCTCGAGAGTTCCATTCGGTCAGAGGCCGGCCATCTCCGTATCACGTCCAAATTGATTCGCGCGCGCGACCAGGTGCAGATTTGGTCGGCTTCCTACGACAGTGAACCGGGCAGCGTGCTCGCCTTCCAGCGTGAGCTGGCCGGGGCCATCGCGCGACAGGTGCGGTTGCGGCTCTCTCCCGAGCGCCTGAGCGCACTGGAGGGGCGGCAGACGCGGCAAGTCGAGGCTTACGACCTCTACCTCCACGGCCGCTATTTGTGGAGTCAGCTCACGCCACTGACGACGCGTCGCGCCCTCGAGCTCTACGCCCGAGCGACGGAGCTCGATCCGGGCTATGCGCTGGCATGGTGCGGCCAAGCGGACGCCTATTCGGCGGCGCCGATAAACGGGGACGCGCCTCCGTTCCAAATGTGGCCGCGCGCCCGCGATGCGGTCGCACATGCGGTTAGCGCCGGACCGAACCTCGCCGAGACTCAAGTCTCGGTGGGGCTCTTTAAGGTCTGGCTGGACTGGGACTATGCGGCTGCGGAAACAGCCTACCGCAAGGCCATCGCGCTAGACCCCCGCTCTGGCCTGGCGTACCTCGTACTGGGAGTCGTGCTCTCGCTCTCGATGCGGCACGAAGAAGCCGTGGCGGCGTTGCGTTGCGCGCGCGAACTGGACCCGCTCGATTTCACACGCCACGCAATCTCCGCCCAAGTCGCCTTCAACGCCCGCGACTACTTGGCGGCTATCGACTTCGGGCGGCAGGCCAGGGCCCTCAATCCCCAATTCTGGGTCACGTACTACCAATTGGCCCAAACGCACGAGCGGATGGGCAACCACGATTTGGCCCTGGAGGCGCTTCAGCAGGCTGGGTCATTCAGCAGCGGCAATAGCAAGTTGATCGGACTCAGAGGATACCTTTTCGCAAGGCTCGGCCGAACTGGCGAAGCCCTTGAGGTGCTGAATACGCTGGAGGCTGTGTCCCGCGAACGGTATGTACCGCCATACGCGGCCGCGCTGGTTCACGCCGGCCTTGGTCAACAGAATGCCAGCCTGGAATGGCTCGATCGCGCCTACGAGGCGCATGATGTACATCTCATGCTTCTTCCCGTGGATCCCAAGTGGGACGCCTTTCGAGATGACTCCCGGTTTCTCGCTCTAATCGAACGCTGCGGGTTTACGACCGGTGGGAATGGTCCTACGCCAATCAGCTCACAACGCTATTTAGAAACACCACCAATGGAAAAGAACGGGAAATCAAGTTCAGCCCGGCCGCGTGTACACTAGTGTGCTGTCCCGCGCAAGACTTTACAAAAAACCGCTCCCTTACGGTCGCGGCTCAGTGTCAGCACTCTGCGCAATCAACCTCTTACCGCGACAGTTATGGAGCGGTTGTCAACAATTTCGCCCGACGGCACACACTAGCGACGAAGGAATTTGTTGAACCAACCCAGTGTTTGCGTCCACGCATCGCAAGCCGCGGAAGCGTTATAGGCGGGCACGGTGTCATTGTGAAAGGCGTGCCCCACGTCCTCGTAGAGCCGGAACGCAAAGGCCTTCTGCCTGGTCAGCATTCCGGACATCACGTCAGGCATTCGAAGAGAAAGAGCGCGGTCGAGTTCCGCGTAGATGGCGAGTACCGATGCCTGAATCAGGTCTAACTGGTCCAGTGGAGGCGTTGGCGTTCCGTAATAAGTGACCGCCGCGGCCAATTCAGGCAGGTTCAACACCAGATCCCAGACATTGCCGCCGCCGGCGCAGAATCCGACTGCCCCGATCCTGTCGAACCTTACAAAATCCAGATGCTTGAGATAATCGAGCGACGCGATCAGATCGCTGCGCCGCTCGAACAGCGTCGTACGACCGTAGACCTGCTGCTGTTGCGCCGGATCCGTGAACTGATCTGTTCCACCCTGCCGGGATACAGATCCACGCCCCGGCGTAGCAGGCCGGGTTTGAATCCCTGGCGCACCCTCCGGGACGCGAACATCGGCCGCAGGTTGCCTGGGCCTCGGCCGTTCCTATTCCCAGGCCGGCTAATGCAAGCGCCGCGGCGGCGAAACCGCCGGCATACTTTGAAACCCGCTCCATCAGTTCCCGACGGCTGAACGCGCCCTCGACATACAGGTGAACCAATTCCTCGATCGGATTCGTGTCGTCCAGCACGGTGATCTCCTCGATCCTGGCTCACCGCCGTATGATTCGCTACCCTCATGCCCATGGGCCATCGGCGCGGCGAGACGATAAACTTGCGCGCCACCGTTGTTATCAGGTAATGGCCTCGGCCGCGGCTCTAGCAGCCTGTGGCAGAAGTCAGGCAGGCGAAACCGCCTGCCCCACCGGCTTCGCAAACTGTTGATCTGCCGTGGTGGCGCAGGCGGTTTCGCCTGCGTTTCCGGAAGCGTGAGACTTCTACCACGGGCTGCTAGGCCTTACGTCAGGTAGGAGTACAATCTAAGGAGAGTGCCTCCCATCGATACATCCAAGCTGCAGCAACCGAAGGTTGATCCCCATCTGCAGTCCGCTGGCGAGCGCGTCAAAGCGGCGGCGGAAGAGCTCGAGCGTCTTGGAATCGCTGATCGCGAAGGGAAGCGCACTCGCAAGGACTTGCCGGCGGACATGCTGGAAGGCGCCGATCGCGATTTCGGCGGGTAGATGCCGCCAAGGATTTTCGTCGTTGCCGGTCCTCCAGCGAGCGGCAAGTCGACGGCGTTCCCGGTATCCGGCTTTGGCGTGGATTTCTTCAATGCTGATGATCGTGCGGCTGCGCTGAACCACGGGTCGTACCTCGACATCCCACGCGCGATTCGGGATCAGGTGAACCGGCTCTTCGAAGAGTTCGTGATCGGCCACATTGAACGCCACTTGAGTTGCGCATTCGAAACTACACTTCGTAGCAGCATCACCTTTGACCAGGTCGCCTTAGCCAAACGAGCTGGCTTCACGGTTGAGATGCGGTACCTGGCTCTCGAGACCTTCGCAATGCATCTGGAGAGAGTGAAGATGCGGGCGGATCGAGGTGGGCACAGCGCCCCGGAGTCCGTACTCCGAAGCATCTACGACTCAAGTATCCATAACCTCTCTCGCGCCATTCGCGAGATGGATTTCATTCGCGTTTACGACAATAGCCGATGGGGAGCTATTCCCACTGTGCAGCTCCAGGCAGAAATGGGTGAGATCATCTACCAGGCCGAGCCCATTCCTGCGTGGCTTGTCACGGCGCTAGACCAACGCTAGGTCTCTGACCGTGTGAAAACGTTCTGCGTGGGTGGTATCCTTCGTCGGGTTGCGAAACCCGTCTGGAATTTTTGCATTTCTGGGATGGAACCCCGCCCTGACGGGCAGGGCTTTGCGGGTTTGCG
>JBGPHB010000618.1:0-4127 GCA_041484155.1 Bryobacteraceae bacterium | reverse complement strand
CCTCCCCTCCGGGAGGCATGCCCGGAAAGAGCAGCTTCCCGGCGGAATTCTTGGGGCCGTCGTAAACCTTCTTCAGCGCCGCAATCTGCGCACCCGTGAAGCAGTTCGGGCCATCCGCATCGCCGGCGCACTTTTCGAGGTCCTTCGCGGGATCGAAGTCGCACTTGAGCGGGTTCTCGATAAGCCCGTCCTTCAGGCCGTCGAGAGCGTCGCATTTCTTGTAAACCGCGTCGGCCAACGCCGGAAGCTTCTCGGTTCGAAGCATCCCTGGACCGGGACCCACGGCGATGTGATTCCAGACCGCCTTCATCTGGAGCCCGCTGAGATTCAGCACCGGCGCGCCGATCACGTAACCGTCGAAGTCCTCCGGATATCTTTGCGCCTCCATCAAGCCTTGCCGGCCTCCGGTCGAGCAACCGACCCAATACGAGTAAAGCGGATCGCTGCCGTAGTAGGCCCGGATGATCTTCTTGGCGAGGAGAGCGGTTTCATGCACCGCCATGTAGCCATGGTCAACCACCTTGCGCGCCGCGTGAGGATTGTTCGGGCCGGGATAGGCGAATGAGGCGCCTGGCTCCTTTTCCGCGTCATGGCCGGTGTCGGTCGACGTGGTCGCGTACCCTCCGCGCACCGCGGCGTCCATGGCGGCCAGGCTGATGGCGCCCGCCCAGCCTCCGCCCCCGACCATCTGGAAGCGGTTGTTCCATTCCGCCGGGAGCTTCACGGCGAACTTTGCCTCGGGCCAAATGACGCCGCGGACATCGCAGTGTTCGGGCAAATTAGCCGCGGCGGCGACGAGCTTCGCGGATTCAATCTTCACATCGGCGCCAACCGTCATCGCGGCCAGACTGTCACACTTCTTCACCGGAGCGGCGAGCGCGCAGGCAGAAATCAGGGTGCAAACCAACACGGGTTTTAGGATCGCCTTCATAACTCCCTATACTACTACTGCCAGTAATCTTCGCAGGCCGTGGGGCAGCCAGTCACGGCGGCGAGCCGGCCTCCAGGCCGGCTTTCTTGTTCATGAAAAAAGCCGGCTCGCCGCCAAGACTGGCTGCTCCACGTTGTGCTCAGATGAGTTGTGCTCACATGACAAGGGGGGCAACGAACACATCATGCAGAAACGGCAGCTAGGCCGGGATGGCCCGCTCGTCTCGGCGATCGGGTTGGGTTGCATGGGAATGTCGGACTTCTACGGGCCGGCAGACGAGGCTGAAAGCATCGCGACCATTCAGGCCGCCATCGATAGGGGCATCAACCTCCTTGACACCGGCGACTTCTACGGCATGGGCCACAATGAGATGCTCATCCGGCGAGCGATTGACGGCCGCCGCAAGGACCTTTTCATCGCGGTGAAGTTTGGAGCCATGCGCGGGCCGGACGGTGCTTTCGTGGGCCTGGACACGCGCCCGGTGGCGGCGAAGAATTTCGTCACCTACAGCCTGCGCCGGTTGGGCACTGACTACCTGGACCTCTACCAACCTTCCCGCGTGGACCCGCAAGTTCCCATCGAGGACACCGTAGGCGCTGTCGCCGATCTTGTGAAGGCCGGATATGTCCGGCACCTCGGGCTGTCGGAGGCATCGGCGGCGACGATTCGAAAAGCGCACGCGGTGCATCCCGTGACGGCGCTTCAAATTGAGTACTCGATAGTTAGCCGTGGCCCGGAAGCGAGTATCCTGCCGAGTGTGCGGGAACTGGGCATTGGCGTTACCGCGTACGGTGTTCTCTCGCGAGGTCTGCTGAGCGGCTCCCGCCCGGCCGCGGCGAGGGATTTCCGCGCGCACCTACCTCGTTTCCGTGCCGACAATTTGGAAAAGAACCGGAAACTAGTGGACGCCTTGGCCGCGATCGCGGCGGAAAAGAACGCCACGGCCTCGCAGGTGGCGATCGCCTGGGTTCTATCCCGCGGCACGGACATCATTCCTTTGGTCGGGGCGCGCCGCAGGGATCAGCTCAAAGAGTCTCTGGATGCGCTCGACTTGATCTTGACGCCCGACGAACTGGAACAAATCGAAGCCACCATTCCTGCTAACGCGGTGGCCGGAACCCGTTACACCGAGGACCAGATGCGTTGGCTCGATAGCGAACAGGCGCCCTAACTCCTTGAAAAAAACAGAAACTACCCCTAATGACAACAAAAGCCTAAGACGATAGACCGATAGAACCCTACGAAGGTGCAAAGACATCGGCCTTTCAGAGGGCTTTGGCGGGACAACACTTCCTCCGCACGGCGTTCACGCGATCCGGATGCGGAGCTGACAGGGACGAGCGAGCGAAGTGGATGACCAAAGACAACGCTGAGGAGTCGGCGCATAGCGGGACGGGCCGTGAAATCCTACTCCGATTCGTATTGACGGCAGCAGCCGGCGTCGCGACCTACGAATTACTGAACCAGTTCGTGTTTCCGAAGCTCGGGGCAGCCCAGACGCACCTCATTACAATCGGCGTGTTCATCCTGGCTTCGGCCGTGCCCTTCTCCTGTCTGATCCGCTGGAGGAGGAGACTGCTGGGATCGAAGACCGGGACGGAGGACGCGCTCTCGGCCGAGGTAGACACCCGCCGCCGCACGGAACACATCCTGCAAGAGCGCACGGACCTGCTGGATACGTTGATCCAAACCAGCCCGATCGCGATCATCGTACACAATCAGAACCGGGAGGTTACCCTGGCAAACCCGGCCTTCTGCGAAGTGTTCGGCTATACGCAACAGGAATGCCTCGGCCGGAGGTTGGAAGAACTCATTTTGCAGGAAGAGGCGAAGGGAAACTTTTCAGAAAACGTGCAACTCATCGCGGATGGGTCCGTCTTGCATCGAACCGTGAGAAGGAAGAGGAAGGACGGGACGCTGGTGGATGTGGAACTTCACGCGAAGCGCTTGTTTACCGACGGACGGTATTGCGGCGCCTTCGCCTTGTTCCAGGACATCACCAAGCGGGTGGAGGCCGAGAGTGCGCTGCGGCAGAGCGAGGAAGTATTCCGAATGCTGAGCGCGGCCTCTCCGGTCGGAATTTTCCGCGCGGACGAAAAGGGCGAGCCGGTGTATGCAAACGAGAGGCTGATCGAGATCACTGGCCTTACCATGGAACAGGCGGTAGGGAACTGGAGCGAGACCATCCATCCAGCGGATCGGGACCGCGCGATGACCAACTGGAAAAACGCCGTTGAGAGCGGAGACGGCAGCTCCCAACAATACCGGTACGTGAAGCCAGGCGGGGAGATAGTATGGGTAGCCGCGCATACCAAGCCCATTCGTGACGCCGACGGACGGCTGCAGGGATTCGTGGGCGTGATGGAAGACATCACCTCTCTGAGAGAAGCCCACGAACGCATGCGCGAGGCCAAGGAAACCGCGGATGCCGCAAACCGCGCGAAGTCCGAATTCCTGGCCAACATGAGCCACGAAATCCGCACTCCCATGAACGGCATCGTGGGGATGACGGAACTGGCGCTGGACACCGAGCTGGACTTGTCCCAGCGCGAGTATCTGAACGCCGTCAAGTATTCGGCCGACTCCCTGCTGACTGTCATCAACGACATCCTGGATTTCTCGAAAATTGAGGTCGGGAAGCTGAGCCTGGACCCCATCGAGTTCCATCTGCCGGATCATCTGGGGCAGGCCATGCGGACGCTGGCCGTGCGCGCGCATCATAAACAGCTCGAGTTGGCCTATTTCGTTCCGCCGGAACTCCCGGAATTCGTGCTTGCCGACCCGGTACGGCTGCGGCAAATCATTCTAAACCTGGCGGGCAACGCCATTAAGTTCACCGAGAAGGGTGAAGTCGTCATGCGCGTCGAGCTGGAATCGCGGGAAGGCGATGAGATGTCGCTGCACTTCGCCGTCAGCGACACCGGGATTGGCATTCCAGCCGAGAAACAGAAGCTCATTTTCGAACCTTTTGCCCAGGCTGACACTTCCACCACTCGCCGTTACGGCGGCACTGGCTTGGGCCTCTCCATCTCGATGCGCTTGATTGAAATGATGGGAGGACGAGTCTGGCTGGAGAGCGAGGTGGGCAAAGGTACAACCTTCCACTTCACTGCGCGGTTCGGAGTGGCGGCCGCGACGCCTCGCCTGGGAATTGCCGATCCGGCCATCCTCCAGGATGTGCGGGTGCTGGTCGTGG
>JBGPHB010000617.1:0-4132 GCA_041484155.1 Bryobacteraceae bacterium | reverse complement strand
GTGCGCGGCCGCGTCCAACAGTCGTGCCACTGCATGGACGGCCGTCAGGACGCTGCCATCGGCGGCCGTCGTGATCGTCATTTTGTGGCGCGACGCGTCTTCCACCGCAATCTCAAAATGCAGCGCGGTGTTTCGCCCCGTGAAATACCCGTGCACGAATCGAGTGGCTCGGGAGCGGTACGCCTCGCTCACCGTTTCAAGGCGCAGCGGCAGAGTCTTTTTAGAGCCCGCGATCTCAGACACGACAATCGCTTGCGCGGCCGCCGCTATCCAATCCAGGGACTGATCGCCGCTCAGGTTTTCGAAAGGAAGAACGGCCAGCCGCTCGACCGTCCGGTCCGGCGAACGGGAACACGCGGCAAGCGCGATCAGCGCAGCCGTGAAGGCCACACGCAGCCCGGTCAGAGTACCTTTTGCTCCGCCGCCATGAGCTTCTTGAATTCGGGATCTTCGCGCAAGCCTGCGAATTCAGACTCTTGTGCGAATTTCTCACGTTCCTTGAAGCCTTCCTCGAGCGCTTTGCGGATGTACAGCAAGGCTAGCTCGTTCTTACCGGCCTTGGCGTAGGTTTTGGCCAGAGTGTAGTGAAACTTCGCCCGTTCCTCGACGCTGCGTTCCTGCAGCAGAACGCCGGTGGTGCCGCGATGTTCGAACACGTCGGGATCGAGGTCCAACGCCTTCTGATAGATCTCGAACGCCAGATCGTAATTCTTGCGGGCGAAATAGGCGGTGCCAAGATTGCTCAGCATCGACGCCGAATTAGGTTTGTAACGCAGGGCCTTTTTGTACTCGCTCACCGCGCGCCGGTACGATTTCCTCGCGTAAAAGACCGTGCCCAGGTTATTGATCGCTTCGGCGTAGGTGGGGTCGAGCTTGACGGAGCGCTCGTAAAACTTTCGCGCCTTGTCCAGGTCCAGCAACTGGTGGTAGGCGATGCCGGTTTTGTTGGCGATCACCGCGGAATCCTGCGGCGCTTCTTTGTATTTTTCGATGGCCTCGCGATACATCTTGCGGGCCATGAGAATGTCCGCCCGCGTTTCGGCCGAGAGTACCTTGGCCGGATCCGCCGGCCGCGTCTGGTCGGGCGGATTGTTGGGATGGAATCCATTGGCAGCCTGCGGCTGCGGCGTTTGGAAAGTGAGCGTTGTTACGACGAACAAGAGACTGGAAAGCATGCCGGCCTCCTTACCTGTACTATCTACTCTATCACTCAGTCGGTAGGACTAAAGTACCAGTCAATCGAAATCGATGTCGCGTTTCGGGGGAGGCTCGTCCGGGTTCTCTTTCGCGATCTTCAGCATCTCATCGAACTTCTTGCTCAGGACCTGATGATGGCTCTTCTGATCCTCCACGGATTTCTTGAAGACATCCTCGCGCCGGCCGGCCTCGCCCTTCTGGCGTTGGACGGCGGTTTCGAAATCGGCGAAGGTCGGCGGCTTGACGTGCTCCTTGTGCCGGATCACGGCGGCCGTTTCCGGGTCGATGTGGAGTTCCGCCTGGCAGCAAGGGCAGGTCACGGTAATCATACCGACACCATGTTATCAAGCTACACTATCCCTATGTTTGCAGAGTTCAAGAAGTTCATCATGCGGGGAAACGTGCTGGACCTCGCCATCGGTGTGATCATCGGCGGCGCGTTTGGCAAGATCGTGACATCGGCGGTGAACGACGTGCTGATGCCGGTCATAGGGCTGGCGCTCGGGAAGACCGATTTCACGAACCTGTTCATCAGCCTGAACGGCCAGAGCTATCCGACGCTCGCCGACGCCAAGAAAGCCGCCGCGCCCACGCTCAACTACGGAGTGTTTCTCAACACGGCGATCGAATTCCTGATCATCGCGTTCGTGATCTTTCTGATCGTCAAGCAGGTAAACCGGATGAAGAAGCCGCCCGAGGCGCCGGCCGCCACGACCAAGGATTGCCCGCAGTGTTGTACTGCAATTCCGCTAGCCGCCAAGCGATGCCCCGCGTGCACGTCGACGTTGTAACGCAGGCCCCGGCCTGCTAGCCAAAGGCAGGCCCCACATGGGAAAACGAAACTGTAGTTGGGGAAAAGATCCGCCGAGAGACCACAAACAAAAGACCTGAAGATGTTGGGTACTACTAGCCGCGGATTTCTTTGTACGCTGCGAAGACTCGTGGCCGGCCCGTGGGGCAGCCAGTCATGGCGGCGAGCCGGCCTCCAGGCCGGCTTTCTTGCCCCGATGCCGCCAAAAAAAGCCGGCACGAAAGCCGGCTTGCAGGCAGGGCTGCCCGCCCCACGCGCCTTGTAGCGATGTCTTCTGTTGTTCGGGTCAATGGTTGCGGCTATGCTGCCCCACCCCACCCAAGGAACTTACTTCTGATCCTGTTCAGAGTCCGGCCGGCGCTTGAGCGTGGGGCGATCATCATCGCCACCCTTGGTCGAACTATCGGCGCCGCCGTCACCCGGGCTGGTTCCAGAGCCCGGCGCTCTGCGAAGCCGCGGACGGTCGAGATCCTTGTTGTCGATCTTGCGGCGGTTGTGCAGCATCGCCAGCCGCGCCTTCACGTCATTAAACTCAGAAGTCGTCACCACGTATTCGGGACGCGCCTTGAGCAGCTCCTGAATGTTCTTCTGCGCGGCGGTGATGCGATCGTCGGTCAGCGGGTGCGTGGAGAAAACCTTGGCCATCGTTCCAGGCTTCTTCTTCTCCAGCGACTGTATCTTTTCGAAGAAGTCAACGAACGCCTCCGGGTCGTATCCGCTCTTGTACATGTACTGCAAGCCGAGCATGTCGGCCTCCGACTCAAACGCGCGCGAGAAGGAAAGGAAGCCCACCGGAATCAGGATGCTGGCCGCCTGGCGCACGCCGTAGCCTGCCCAGCCGCCCATGAAGATGAGTGGAATGGTCGCCAATTGCGCCACCTGTCCACGGGTTGCCTGGCGCGTGCCATGCCGCGCCGCAACGTGAGCGATTTCGTGCGACATCACACCGGCCAGCTCCGCCTCGGTCTCCGCCTTCAGCACCAGCCCGGAGTTCACGAAGAAGAAGCCGCCCGGCAGCGCGAACGCGTTCACGTCCTCGCTGTCGATCACTTTGATGGTGAACGGAACCTTGGCGTCGGAATTCCTGACCAGGTTCTGCCCGACTCGGTTCACGTACTCGGCGATGATCGGGTCGTCGATGATCTTGGCTTGCCGCTCAACGTCCTGCGCCAGTTGCTTGCCGAGGCCGATTTCCTTTTCCAAGGAGTACCAGTTCAAGCCCTTGCCGACATCCCGATTGCCGATCTCCTCAGGGTCTTTTTTCTTGTCGCTCGCGGGGAGGGAGACTGCCAGCACAAAAACCGCCGCCAGTCCGAGAAGGCGTCTCATCGACACGCTCCTTTCATGAACCAGTATAGACTCATCGGAAGGCCAGCGAAAGCCTCGGCTTGGGGACCGTCCGGAGCCGCGGCCGGTCCTGATCCTCGGGATCGATCTTGCGGCGGTTTTCCTGCGACATCAGCCGCGCCTTAACCTCGATGAACTCCGAAGTGTTCACGACGTATTCGGGCCGCTCCTTCAGCAGTCCCTGGATGTTCTTTTGGACCGTGATGATCCGGTCTCCGGTTGGCGGGTGCGTCGAAAAATACTTGGCCACCTTGCCGGGCTTGCGTTTATCCAGCGAGGCGATCTTCTCGAAGATATCGACCATCCCGCCCGGGTCGTACCCGGATTTATACAGGTATTCGAGACCCAACAGATCCGCTTCATTCTCAAAACCGCGCGAAAAAGAAAGGAACGTGACCGGAATCAGCACGCCGGCCGCCTGGCGGGCGCCATAGGCAGCCCATCCGCCGCCGATGAAGATGAGCGGAATGGTCGCCAGGTTCGCGATCTCCTGCCGGCTGGCTTGGCGGGTGCCGTGCCGCGCGGCGATGTGCGCGATTTCGTGGGCCATCGCTCCCGCCAACTCGGCTTCTGAGTCGGCGGCAAGGATCAGGCCGGTGTTCACGAAGAAATATCCACCCGGAAGCGACAGCGCGTTCACCTGATCGCCCTGGATCACTTTGGTAGTGAGCGGAACCTTCGCGTCCGAGTTGCGCGCCAGGTTCTGGGCCACGCGGTTCACGTATTCGGCGATCACCGGATCGCTGATCACACGTGAGTTCTGCTCGACCTGTTGCG
>JBGPHB010000616.1:0-4136 GCA_041484155.1 Bryobacteraceae bacterium | reverse complement strand
CTTTGGCAGAAGAACCGCTCCATCTCTGCGCGATACACGCCGCTGTCGGTGTAGTACCGCGCGGGGAGAGTCTTGGAACCCACTTGAGCGCCTCAGTACGTTATCGATGTTAACTCCGAAAGCCTCGACACGTCCGGCATTTCCAGCCCCGGCATCGGCTTTGCCGAAAACAGTTTGCGGCACGGCACTGCCAGCCAGCGAGCCATGCGGGTCGCCCGCTGCCTCCGGGCGCTGTCCGTCGAAATACCCGTGTTCGCATACATCTGCCGGTACAACTTGGAGATGAACAGGAATGCGAGCCGGCCCCGCAGGTCGGGCGCGCATTTCGACCGTTCCCAAATCTCGCGCATGCTGTAGAAAGTGTCCCAGACCCCCTGGGTCCGCTGGCGCATTTCTTCCGAGCTCATCGTTGCATGCGGAGTGAACATCTTCGGCCGGACGTCGGCGGGAATCAGCCAATAACGAGTGATCGGGATTCCTTCCACCCGAGGAACGTTTCCGTTCATCCCCTTTTCCCATCGATCGAAATCCACGGTGCCCGGAAAGGGAGTCATCATGACGAACTGTGCGAAGGTCAGCTTCGCCTGCTTCGCCAAGGCCGACGTCGCCGCAAAGGTATCCTGGCGATCTGTAGGGAGTCCGAAAATGAAGGACCCCAATACGTGCACGCCGTGCTCCTTGAAGGTGGCGAGCCGCGTGGCCAAGTCAGCCCCAGCCGAGTTGAACTCCTTGAAGACGGACTTCAGCCCCTCTTCGGTGACGGATTCCACGCCCACCAGCGCGCCCTTGATGCGGGCCTTGCGCATGGCGTCGAGGAACTGCGGATCTTCGCCGGCTTCCATGGTGATCTGGGTAAAAAAGATCATGTCAGAGGGAAGCTTCGCAAGCTTCTCCATCAACTCGAACCGCTCCGCGCGCATCTCCTTCAGTTCCGCGACGCGAGCCAGGTTGCCCTGCTTTTCGGCGAGTTGAATGTCCGTCAGAGTGACGGGATAGAAGTTGTCGTCCGCCAGCGCGATGAAGCGAAATCCCAGCCGCCGCAACTGCACGATTTCCCGGATCACGACATCCGACCCACGCTGCCGCGGCTTTTGGCCGTCGGTTCGCCATACGGAGCAGAACGAACAATGCTTGGGACAGCCGCGCACCGTTTGCACGGAGGCCCACATGTAGCTGGCTCGCGGAGCCAGATCCCAACGCGCCGGAGAGAACTGTTCCGCCGAAACCCTGCCACCGTCGTAAGTCTGCATCGCCGTGCCGCGCACCAGATCGGCGATCACCTTCGCCCAAACCACATCTCCGTCCCCTTTGACCACCGCGTGCGCGCCACCAAGATCGAACGCTTCTTCCGGGTACAAGGTTGCGTGGATGCCGCCGAATACCACGGACGCTCCGCGGTCACGCGCCATCCGTCCCACGGCCATGCCTCGCAGGGCGTTGCCGGTATGGATGCCAATGCCGACGATGTCGCCGGGCCGTATCCGATCGGGCTGAATCTGTTCGAGGGTCTCGTCGGTGATAATGGGATCGCCGTACTCGGAGGGAGTCGCAGCGGCAAGCACGTACAACCAGCGCGGCGTGATCACGCCGATTCCGAACGAGGTATCACTGGGATTGACTAGGTGAACACGCATCAATATCGTCCCGTCTCCTTGGATCCGCTTGCCTGCTCGCTGGATTCTAGGGACGCCTAGGGGATCTCTAGGAAACGCGACGCTTATCGAGCATACCAGAACGCGGACTCCTTTTCGGTATTGTGCCTGCAGCTTGTTTCGTCTATGCTCTAGGAGGTTGCTGAAAAACCGCTCAGAAGGTGTGAAAAAATTGCTTCGATTACCGACACGGCAGACGGAACCGTCTGCCCCACCTGCCAGCCGCGCGCGTTTTCAGCAGCCTCCCAGAGGATAAATGACGCGTCTGATTCGATTTCGCTCCGCATTGGCCGTGGCATTCTGCGGCCATGCGCTCTTCCTTAGGGGGCAGGCCCCGCCGGGGCGATCCATAACAGAGGGTGTGTACTCCGTTGGGCAGGCGGCGCGCGGACAGCAGCTTTACAAGGCCCAGTGTGCGGAGTGTCACGGCAACGCGATGGAAGGCGCCAATGGACCCCCGCTGGTGGGAGAAACTTTCCTTTCGGACTGGAGCGCCAAGTCGCTTGCGAATCTTGTTGACAAGATTCAAAAGACCATGCCCTACGATCACCCTGCGACCCTCTCCAGGAGCCAGTCCACGGATCTCGCGGCTTACGTCCTCCAGGCGGACAAATTTCCCTCTGGACCAGCCGAACTAAGTGAAGCCGCGCTCGCGCAGATCGTGTTTCCGACCGTGCGAAACCCCGCAGCGCCAGCCAGGGCCAGTGGCATATCGCTGCTGCCGCCGGAAGGAAACCTTGCTGAGTTGATGAGGGCGATCGCTTTTCCGAATGCTAACATCCTCTTCAATGTTCAACTGAAGGATCCTGGCAAAGAGCCGGTGAAAAAGCTGTCCTCCACCGGGTCTTTTGACTATGTCGAGTGGGGATCCACGATTTATCCCGGATGGCAGGCCATCGAGCTGGCCGCTATGGCTCTCACGGAAACGGCGCCGCTTCTTTCGACGCCCGGACGCCGGTGTCAGAACGGCAAACCCGCCCCAGTGGATCGCGCCGACTGGAAGCAGTACGTAAACGATCTCGCCGAGGTGGGAAGGCTCGCCCGCCGTACAGCGCAGGATAGGAACTTCGAGGCATTCATCGATATCAGCGAAAAACTGAACGATGCGTGTCTGAACTGTCACAGAGTCTACCGCGACAGGGGCGGCCTGGAGGGAAGGGGCGCGCTTCGATGCCAGCCTCCGGCGCCGGCGAAACAGTGAGGAGAAATCATCATGCGCTTGTTGCCAACAGCTTTGGTTCTCTCGATTGCGGGGCCTTTGTTCGCCCAGGAATGGATTGAGTTTGCCAGCCGGGAAGATCGCTTCACCTGCAATTTCCCGGCGCAGCCGAAGATCACGGAGACCACGTACCGGTCCCAACACGAAGCCGATCTGCCGGCCCGGATCTATAGCGGGTCGCAAGGCCAGAGCCGTTATTCGGTGACCGTCGCCGATTTCAACCAGGCCCAACGGATCCTCACGGAGAAAGCCAAATCCTGCCCCGCGGGCGCCGAGCCCTGCCTGGGAGGCCCGGGCGATGAGGGGCATTGGAAGGCGGATATCCGCGGTGCGATTGACTACGCGTCGTGGCAACTCATGAAACGGGACGCGAAGCTGACGCTATTTGTATGGGGCGTCGTCGACCAGGTCGAAGGACGTCAATTACAGCTTACCAACAACGGCGATAAATCGCGCACCTTCGCAGGCGTTTACATGCACGAAAACAAACTCTACATCATCGAAGGAACCGTGCCGGCGGGTTACCCGGAGCCGGGATTGTTTCAGCAATCGTTGGGATGGCTCGACGAGAATGGCGTGGGGCTTCGCTATCAGAGCTACTACTCCAACAACTACCCGGCGCCGCCGCGCGTCAATCGAGCGGGCCGGGGTCAAGGTCAGGGTCGGATTGACGCACCCGGCGCAGGCAAACAGTAAAGGAGGCTAAGCATGCGGTTCAAGTCTTTCGCGGTGATGTGTGCCGTTCTGCCATTGTGGGCGCATCATTCTCATGGCAACTACGAAGACACATTTATGGATATTGAAGGCGTGGTCAAGGAAGTGCATCTGGTCGTGCCGCATTCCTGGATCTACCTGGAAGTCAAGGATGCCATATGGGCCCTCGAGGCAACCGGCCGCACCGGACTGCAAAGAATCGGAGTCACGCCCGATACCGTCAAACCCGGCGACACCGTAAAAGCACGCTGCCACCATCTCCGGGACGGTTCCAACGGCTGCCTCCTGGGATTTCTGAAGGCCAAGGATGGAACCGTCAAAGATTGGGATGGCAATAACGCCCCAGCGCCGCCTGACTTCTAAGAGTAAAGTCCCAGAAACGCGAAGCTGTCACGAATCTCTCGCAGCGCTTTCCTCTGCTCGCCAGAACGGTGCCGCTTAGTTAAGCAATTCGGCCGTTGCGACCGATACTCCGCCGCTGCCCTCGCCACCCGTGATCAGAACCGCGCCGTTGTTGAGTATCGTCGCGGTGTGCCCAGCGCGCGGCGACG
>JBGPHB010000615.1:0-4161 GCA_041484155.1 Bryobacteraceae bacterium | reverse complement strand
GAAATTTTTCAACTACGGTTCCAGTAACTTCAATGCTGTCTTCTTTACTCATTGTCCTCCCATGGGAGATTATAGCCTAGGAGCCCTGCTAGGGTTGCCATGGTGCTCCCGCGATCATGCCGATCCGGAAGGCCGGCCGAAAAGTCCGGGCGCGCGGATTGACTAAACCCGCGGCGCGCGCCAACCCCTCCAGCTCGCGCGCGTGGAAAGCGGCTTCCACCGAAATCGCCGCGTCGTTCACGGTCACCGGGTCCCACCCAAACAGCCATTTGGTCCACGGTACAAAGTAATACGCGATCGGGTTGCGCTCAAGGTCGATCACCACCACCGCGCGCCGGGCGAGTACGCGGAAGCCGTCCAGCAAGGTCACGACTTCCCGATCGGTGAAGTGATGGAGAAACAGCGAGCAGAACACCAGATCGAAACTAGCCGGACGGAAAGGCAATCTGAATGCGTCGCCGGCCACTCGCGGAGATCCGCAATTCGTCAGGTGCGAGGTGAGCCTGTCGAGCGAGGTCACCCGTGCCAATGGGTACCACTCGCGCACACAAGCTCCCATATCACCCGATGCCGCGCCGACATCCAACAGCGAAAATGTTTCGCCAGCAAGAACGACTTCGGGCAGCAAACGCCGTAGCGTGCTGTGTCCACCCCAGCGGCGGTTGAGGCGGATCAGATCGGCCAAGCTCGCCCGCGCCTGGTCATAAGGAAGCGTATCGAGGATTTCAGGCTTCAGGACGCGGCCGTCAAGGCACTTCATCAAGAACTCAGCATACAGGAGCATCCACCCGCCTTGGACGTGACCCCGCCCTAACGGGCAGGCCTGGAGTTTCTACATTTCTCAACCGAACCCCGCCCTGACGGGCAGGGCTTGCGGGGTGTTGTAAACGTACGACAAAGCCCCGCCCGTGAGGGCGGGGTTCTGCGTCAGAAAATGTAAAAAATTTCTTATTAGAATTTCCGGGACAGGAAACTAGCGAGCTGGCGGGTCAGTTCAGAACCTCGACCCCGCGCAAATTCAGTGGGGATCAAAATCAGATTGGGGCGCCGCTCGGCCGGTCGACTTCCCACAAGTGGACCTGCGCATGAAAGCACCGCGCTATTCTATGCCAGTGGACCCACTCTCCATCGCGGTCGGCGACTACGGCATCACCAAGCCCTTGAAGGACGGCGATGTCCCGCTCCGCCGACTGAAGCTGGAGTTCATTCCCGTGGACCCGATCATCGCGGCGTTCCGGCGCATGGTCCGGGGCCTGGAGTTCGACATCTGCGAGATGGCGTTCACGACCTATATCTGCGCCCGAGCTTACGGCAAACCCATCACCGCCATCCCCGTGTTCCTGACGCGGAACTTCCACCACTGGGCAATCTTCTATAACGTCAACTCCGGTATCAGGAAGCCCAAGGATCTGGAGGGGCGAATCGTCGGGGTTCATCGCGGCTACACCGTCACCACCGGGCTGTGGGCGCGCGGGATGCTCGAGACCGAGTACGGAGTGGACTTAAGCAAGATTACCTGGGCCCCCACCCATGACGAACACGTTGCGGAGTTTGAGGCGCCAGCCAACGTCGACTATTCCTTTCGCGGGAAGCCGATGCAGGAATTGCTGCTTTCGGGTCAGGTCGACGCCGCGATCGGCGACATCCGCATGGACTCCCCCGAGATCCGTCCTCTCATTCCGGATGCCCGCAACGCCGGCTTCGCATACTTTCGCAAGACCGGCATCTACCCGATCAACCACGCCGTGGTCATCGCGAACTCTGTCCTTGAAGCAGAGCCGTGGGTGGCAGAGGAACTGTTTTGGGCGTTCAAGGCCGCCAAAGGCGCTTACCTGGCTCGTCTGAATGATGAAGCCCTCATCGAACGCAGCCGCGTGGTCGGCGACCCCTTTCCTTTCGGCGTCAATCCCAACCGCAAAGCGCTGGATGCGCTCATCCAGTTTGCCGTTGACCAGCGTGTCATTCCAAGCAGGGTTAGTCCCAAAGATCTGTTTCCGCCGGGAATGCTTGATCTGGAGTAGCATCAGGGGGAGGAGATCTCATGAGTACTGCCGCCGCCGGGTTGAAGAACGTCAAGGTTTCGATGATGAACGCCGTCCACGATCTGCCGCTGCTGGTGGCTCGGGACGAAGGCTTCTTCAGAGACGAAGGGCTGGATGTAGAGATCATCACGACGCCCGGCACGGGCCAGCGGCACTCCGACCACCAGGCTCTCCGGGCCAACATCTTTGAGCGCACCATGGAGGCGCTCTACGAGCAAGGAAAGTGCGATCAGTTTCGCATGTGCGAGTGGGGCATCATGAAGCGCGCGGTTGAATCCAACGTGCAGTCCGGCCACCGCCCCGCCAAGATCGTGGCATTAGGTTCGGCGATGTCATCTTTCGCGCTCGTGGCCAGTCCCAAAGGCGGCATCTACGAGCCCGAGCAGCTCAAGGACAAGCCGATTGCCGTCAGCCCTTTTAACGGATCACATTTCACGATGTTAAAGATGATGGAGGGCTTCCTCAAGCGGGAGCAAATCAAGTGGGTAAACGCCGGCACGCATCACGAACGGCTGGACGCCTTGAGCAAGGGCGAAGTGGCGGCGGCGAGCCTGATGGAGCCCTGGATCAGCGTGGCAGAAAAGCGGGGATACCGCGTGATCATCGAGTCTCATTCGACCAGAAGCGAGGCGGCCGGCGACGAGCTGGACGGTCCGACGCTGGCCAAGATGTTTCGAGCGGAGGCGGAGGCGGCCGAAGCGATTGAGAACGACCCCGGGCGCTACGCGCACTACCTGCTCGAAGAGGCGGGGGGCCTTCTGGAGGCCAAGGATCTGCGGCTCTCTCGTATTCTGAACGCAGCACCGGAGCCATATACGCGTGAACGGTTCGATCATACCTACCAGTGGACGCTGGGATGGGGTCTGGTCGCCTCGGGCGCCACGTACGAGAACACTGTAGATAATCGGGCATGGCCGTAATTCAAACCGCTCCGTAAAAAGCTGTGAAAAATTGTTTCCTCAGCCCGCTCCCTTACGGTCGCGGTTCGGTAATTAGCTGATTGCGCAAAGTACCGATACTGAACCGCGACCGTGAGGGAGCGGGCTGAACGAATTATTCACGGCTTCTAACCGTCGCGGCTTGTTTCGGGAGGTGTTTGTGAGTCGTCTTTTGAAAACCATTTTGATCTTGGTCGCGGCTACGGCCGTGCGAGCCGATGACTGGCCGGAGATCCGCGGTAAGGGACGCCTCGGCGTGTGGAACGAGACCGGAATCGTCGACAAGTTCCCGGCAGCCGGGCTTAAGGTTCTGTGGCGCACGCCGATCCAAGCCGGCTACTCGGGGCCCGCGGTCGCCGACGGACGGGTCTTCGTCATGGACATCACCGACCGACACGGCATGCGCGGAACGGAGCGCGCTCTGGCGCTCGACGAAAAAACCGGCAAGATCCTTTGGAAGCAGGAATGGCCGGTCGACTACGCCGGGATCTCCTGGGCGGTGGGACCACGAGCAACGCCGACCGTCGACGGCGATCGCGTTTACTTTGCGGGCGCCGACGGCAAGCTGCTGTGCATCAACGTCAAGACGGGCGACATTCTGTGGAAGAAAGACTACGTGAAGGATTTCGGCGCTGATCCCAAGACCTGGGCCTTCGATTGGGGATATGCCAGCTCGCCCCTGGTCGACGGCGACCGGGTCATTAGTCTGGTTGGCGGGAAGCCCGACGCCAAGGTCGTCGCTTTCGACAAGATGACCGGCAATGAGATCTGGCGGGCGCTCTCGTCCGATTCGGAGCTCGGCGTGGCGCAACCGATTATCATCAGCGCTGGGGGCGCGCGGCAGCTCATCATCTGGTATCCGGCGGCCGTGGCATCGCTCGATCCGGCCACCGGCAAGGTGTACTGGGAGCAGCCGTACAAGGTGGGCGCCAACATGACCGTAGCCACGCCGGTGCTCAACGGCTCTCAATTGTTCTTCACCACTTTCTACGACGGGCCGCTGATGCTCAACCTGGATGACCGGAGACCAGGCGCCAGCGTGGTGTGGAAGGGCAAGAGCAGCAGCGAGATTCAAACCGACGGCCTGCACACAGTCATGACCACGCCGGTGGTCGTGGGCGACTACATCTACGGGATTTGCAGCTACGGCCAGTTTCGGTGCCTGAGGGCCAAGACCGGCG